>JANQMK010000420.1 GCA_028280085.1 Pseudomonadales bacterium | reverse complement strand
TTATATCTTTTATTGCTATGTTTATCGTTCCTATTAGAAAAGCTCAAGTAACTGTATTGTCCCGCCGTTTCTTATCGCTGTGTTTTATTGTAATAGCTGCTTGCGATGGCCGTGGACATAGTGGTAACGAAGGTTCGCTTCGTCAAGCACCAAGTACATTAAACTTTCCTGTTGTACCTAATACTGGCGGGGTAGAAGTAGTACGGGCTTTTCCAGCGTTATCTTTTCAGTCGCCGGTAGCAATAACACACGCTGGAGATGGCAGCAATCGCTTATTCGTTGTAGAGCAAGGCGGTATGATTAAGACTTTTGCTAACTCGATTAATACAACTAAAAGTACAGTATTTTTAGATATTAGTAGCCAAGTCACTTTTGACGGTGAAGAGGGCTTATTAGGGCTCGCGTTTGACCCGGAATATAGCCTAAACGGCATTTTTTACGTGTATTATTCGGCGCCATCACCGAGAAGGTCTGTAGTGGCGAGATACCGGGTATCCGAGAATGACCCCAATAAAGCGGACCCAACTAGTGCAGAGGTCGTTATTGAAGTCGATCAGCCTTTTGCTAATCACAATGGCGGTACCATTGCCTTTGGTTTGGATGGCTACCTCTACATTGGATTGGGGGATGGTGGTTCCGGTGGTGACCCCTTAGGGCATGGCCAGGACACTTCTACCCTGTTAGGCGCTATGCTAAGAATTAATCCACGCAATTCCATTACCTATACTATTCCACCAGATAACCCTTTTGTTGGTGTCGCTGGTGTGCGTGAGGAGATCTGGGCCTACGGCCTACGTAACCCTTATCGATTTTCTTTTGATCGTAAAACAGGGGAGTTGTGGCTTGCCGATGTTGGGCAAAATGCTTGGGAAGAAATTAACATCATTGTCAAAGGTGCTAATTATGGGTGGAATTTGTATGAAGGCAATCATGAGTTTGTAGGCGGCTCAGCTGAGGATTTGGCTGCACCTATCTATGAGTACAATCATTCGGTGGGGCAATCTATTACTGGCGGCAATATCTATCGAGGCTCATTGCCTGATTTGCAGGGTAAATATATTTACGCCGACTTTGTTGCAACTGGTCAGGTGTGGGCGTTGAGCGTTGACTCCAATAATAATAACGCTGTAATTTTTAATCATGTTATTAATACGCCAAATATTAATATTAGCGGTTTTGGCGAAGATGAGGCCGGCGAGCTTTATATCGTAAGTTATGGTGGAGAACTTTATCGGTTTCAAGCTAGTGTTGGTGGCGAAGGCGCGATACCTGAAACACTTTCTGCCACCGGTATATTTAATAATACCGTTGAAACGCCGCTTGCGATGTTAGAGGCGAATCCGGGTATTCTTGCATATGACGTTAACTTGCCGTTTTGGTCAGACTATACCATTAAACGCCGTTGGCTTGCGCTGCCTGGTACTACTGCTGCCATAGATTTTTCCGCCACAGAGCCTTGGTCATTTCCAATTGGTAGTGTCATGGTTAAGCATTTTGAGATACAAATGACCCAAGGTGATATTGCCAGTGCTCGCAAACTCGAAACGCGCGTATTGGTTAGAGAGCAAAGTGGCTGGAATGGTTACACCTATAAATGGCGGGCTGATGAGAGTGATGCTGATTTACTACTTGTGAGCGAAACGATTGACTTAACTATCAATTTGGCGGATGGCACTACACGGGAGCAACGCTATTTATTGCCGAGTTCCTCTGTCTGCACGAGTTGCCATACATCTGGGGCTGGTTCAGTATTAGGTATTAGAACGCACCAGCTAAATAGATCAACGATTGATGATGCAGATGTTAACCAACTGGCGTGGCTAAATAGTTTGGGCTATTTTTCTGCTGACATTCTTTCCGGTAACGTTACTACTCCCAGTGAATATCCGGCTTATCCTCGCCTTGATGATCATCTAGCAACAGTAGCGGATCGGTCTCGGGCCTACATGGCGGCGAACTGTGCCCACTGTCATCAACCAGCAGTGCCTTCTTCGGCCGCTATTGATTTGCGTTATGGCACGGCGTTGGACAACGCTGGTATCTTGAATAGCTCGCCGCTGCTCGGTGATCTTGGCGTTGAAGGGGCCAATATTATTATGGCTGGTGATAAGCAAAAGAGTACACTTTGGCTGCGCATGGGAGAGACCGGTGAGGCTCGCATGCCGCCGATAGCGACTAGCGAGGTCGATCATTTGGCAACAGACATAATAGGCCAATGGATCAACAGTTTATAAGTGTAGCGATAAAAAAAGTATGTTGTTAGCAAAGACTAAAAGATGGGCGTTGATTCTTTTAGTCTTTCAACGAACCAGCGCAGCGCTTTACCCTTGTTGCTTGTCTTCCATACCAGATACACGGGTGCGGGTGTCATTTGTTGGGCTATGGGTAGCGACACCAGCTCACCACTATTAAGCTGTTCTTGAATACGGTGTGTTGGCAAAAAGCCGACACCGAGGCCCTGTTGTTGCAAGGCTATTTTTTGCTGGATAGTGGCGACGCGGATCACGGCTTGTTTGTCAAATACTCGGCGAGTTAATGGCGGCAATTGGCGTGATGAGTCTCTGACGATGACCGCGCGGTGGTGCTGTAAATCAGCTTCAGTGAGAGGTTTATTAATACGTGTTAGAGGGTGTTGTTTGGCGACGACAAACAACCATTCGACCTGGCATATTGCCGCAAACTGTAGGCCTTGAGTATTGGTTGGTGGCTCAGGAGCACCAATAATTAAATCCGCTCGGCCCTCTAGTGCAGCTTCCCACGAGCCGCCTAGCACTTCTTCGTAAAGATTAATCTCAATATCAGGTTTCAGTTGGTAGAGTGCGTTGAGATGTGGATAAATGACATCAATATTGAAGACGGTATCGATAGCAATATTGATACAAGACTCCCAGCCACTGCTGACCTGTCTGGTCGTTTCTACTAAGCGTTCAGCTGCCTCTAATAGCTCTCGTCCTTGGGTTAGCAATACTCGTCCAGCGGGTGTTAATACCGATCGGCGGCCCTGCTTGCGAAACAGTGTGACACCAAGATCTTCTTCAAGTTTTTGTACTGAGTATGTCACGGCCGATGGTACGCGGTAGAGCGCTGCCGCGGCCGCAGCAAAGCTACCTTTGCGATCGATGGTGTCGATGACTTCCAGTGCCTCAAGCGTTAATTTGCTGGTCATTATTTGTCCTAGGAAGCTTTGTGGAAAATTAGTTCTCAAAATATTATTCAAATTTTTTGAATATATAGTTCATTATATTTCGATTTTAATTATTA
>JANQMK010000376.1 GCA_028280085.1 Pseudomonadales bacterium | reverse complement strand
ATAACCATTAAAACAGAAGCTGCAGGTAAAGCCAGCAAGACACCGGTAAAGCCAAACAACTGTCCTCCCGCCAAAATAGCAAAAATGACTGCGACGGGATGTAAGCCAATCTTATCGCCCACTAACCAAGGCGTAAGCCACATGCCTTCCAAGAGTTGGCCAACACTAAAAACAGCTAATACACCGAGCAAATGCCAGTAATCAGGAAACTGAATAAGTGCAGCCATACCTGCTACAACAATACCCACTGCGGGGCCGAGATAAGGCACAACACTCGCTAAACCAGCAATTAACCCTATCAACAAAGCAAATTTTAAACCAACCAGTTTAAGACCCACAGCATAGATCACCGCTAAAGCTATCATCACTGTTAATTGACCGCGTAAAAAAGCCCCTAAGACTTCGTCACTTTCTTTGGCCAACCTAACTACCGTTGGCGCTACATTTTGCGGTATAAGATCGCGAATCTTTTCCATTAAATTGTCCCAATCACGCAACAGATAAAATGTGACCACAGGAATAATCATCATATTCGTTATCACCGTTACCATCGCAACACTGGAAGCTGTCATTTTCTTCACTAACTGAGTCAATATACTACCCGCATCCTGCCAATGATTGGCAACGGCTACTTTGATTTGGTCTAAATCGATTAGTTTGGTGTTCTCTGATAAGATGCTTTGAACTACTGGCATCGTTTTTTGTTGCAACCACGCTAGCATACTGGGAATAGATTCAGTAAAAGCGACAATTTGTTTTCCCAGAATGGGCAGCATGACCACTAAAATACTAACGAAAATCAATGTAAAAATACCAAATACCACGCAGACCGCCCAGCTACGACTCAAACCTTTCCGTTCAAGTGCGTCAGCGCTCGGATCGCCTAAATAGGCAAGTAAAATTCCGACCAGAAAAGGCATGAGAATGGATTTCAATAGATAAATTAACAACGTTGTCAATAATATCAGGCTCAGAACCATCCATCGTTGTGAGTCAGTCACTAATATCGCCCCTATTATATTATGTCCTACTATATGTTATACGTAGTTCCTAAACTTAGTCCCTAAACTTAGTCCCTAATTGACTTCTTTTAAGATTATGTTTTTAAAATCGTGTGCAACACGCTAGGATTTATCGTATCCATCGATAGCGCATCCGATGAGACCATACTTGTGTCACCGAGGGTGGTAGCTCAGCCATTACGGTTAACGGCACTGGAGAAAACTTCCTGTCCAATGCAATTGCTTCTTGTAACTGCTGAAAATAGCCTTCAGTTTTCAATTTTATAAACAGTGTTTCGCCAACCGCGGCCATCACGACATAATCTCTAACTGGTGCAAGCCGACCCAAATAGCTAGTGACTCCCACATAATCGACGAAATTAGTAATATTATCCACTTGCATTAACACCGTGCTATCGCCATCTGCTGAAGGTACAATGGCGTAAAGTTTGGCAAAACCATCGGCAATACGATCAATCGCAAATGCCATCGCCCCATCAACATTATCAGTTGTCCCTTCATAAACCATGGTATCATCGTCTAGCATCATCCAAGTGCCATGCCAAGAACCACTTGCACGTTGTTTTAACCTACCAACCAGCACAACATCAACTTGGTAGCGCGAAGACGCCCCGCGAATCATATTATGGTAAAGCCCCCAAACATCATCTTCGTCTATTTCCATTTGGTCCTGGAGATCGAGCAATGGTGTCACTAACGGTAGCCCGCGATTATCAGCGGCTTGCACCAGTTTGTCATAAACACCACTTTGATCCGCGTCATTCACAAAATAACGTTCACCGCTTTCTGACTCCACCACTAGCCACACTAAAACACTAGGGCGATTATTGGGCCATATCGGCAAGCCTGCTTCACGTAGCAAGCCATAAACCATCCCCGGAATAAATTTAATACTTAATTCGTAGACTGTTTTTGTTGGGGCTTGCTCAATCGTATTTTGCTCATTCAGTATTTCAAGCGTTCCGCTGGAGTGGGATTGAACAGACTCACCCGTTGGCTGCTCTATTTTCTCCACAGTCTCAGAAGCCTCTATAGTCTTAGAACTGTAACTATATTGCTGAATGTAACGATGAGCTTTTGTGAGTGCGTGACGAACAGTGTCATGCTCAAGTGCTGCATAGCTGCCGGAAACCTTGACAACAACCTGAGCTAATAGTGCGCGAGCCGTTTCTCGTCGTTCTTGGGTCGACTGAGACGCCACAATGGCTTGGCCTTCATACAAGCCGTCAACCATCTCAGCCCGCACAAAAAAAGGACAAAAACTGACTAACACGACCATTGCCAGTAAACTGATCGATTTAACCCCCATTTACTCTCCTTACAACCATTGTTAGCGTGCAACACAAACTAGCATAACTACTGACAGGAAATGAATCTACCGTCGTCAAAGCGCTCTAATTGACTACTAATCGAATAAACATCACTCTCATTTTTCCCCTCATAGCTGCACTCTCCAAAGCGCATCGCTAGACTGTCAATCAAGACGATCAGTAGCATACCGCCGACCATTGGGATCAGCAATCATAGAAGAAACTTTCACCTCCAACTGTTAAAATGCCTCTCGGCCAATTATCCTGGAGTCAAATTAGTCGCATGAGCATAAAAAAACCACCTCTCAGTTACAAAGACGCTGGTGTCGATATCAACGCAGGTAACGCGTTGGTCGATAAAATTCAGGGCTTATCAAAAAAAACTAGGCGGCCCGAAGTACTCGGCGGACTCGGCGGTTTTGGCGCCTTGTGCGAACTCCCTAAGGGCTACAACGAACCTGTGCTGGTATCGGGCACTGACGGAGTGGGCACGAAGCTGCGCTTAGCCATGCAACTACAACAACACAGTACGATCGGTATCGATCTCGTCGCCATGTGTGTTAATGATTTGGTCGTTGCCGGGGCAGAGCCATTATTTTTTCTTGACTATTATGCCACTGGCAAACTTAATGTCGAGATTGCCCGCGATGTCATAGCAGGTATTGCCGAAGGTTGTTCACAGGCTGGCTGTGCTTTGGTGGGTGGTGAAACCGCCGAAATGCCAGGCATGTACCAGGGTGAAGACTATGACCTAGCAGGTTTTTGTGTCGGCGTTGTGGAAAAATCAAATATCATCGATGGCAGTCGCGTTAGTGCTGGCGACAGCCTTATTGGCCTGGCATCAACCGGTCCCCACTCTAATGGTTTTTCTTTAATCCGCAAAGTGATAGGGGTTAGCCACGCTGACCTGTCAATGGATGTTAACGGCATCTCCCTAAGCGATGCTTTGCTAGCACCTACCCGCATTTATGTTAAATCAATCTTAGCACTGCTAAAAAGCGTCGACGTCAAAGCACTGTCTCATATTACCGGCGGCGGCTTAATTGAGAACATCCCACGGGTTTTACCACAAGGCAGCCAAGCCAATATCGATTTAACAACCTGGCAACAACCCGCTATCTTCGACTGGTTGCAAGCTGAGGGAAATATCGAAAATACTGAGATGTTACGCACTTTCAACTGCGGCGTCGGGATGGTCATCTGTGTCGCTGCAAGTGATGCTGATCAAGCCATTCAATTACTGAATCGTGAAGGCGAAACAGCCTGGCAGATAGGCGATATCACCGAACAAACAGTAGCAGGTCACCAAGTTAACCTGGTAGGGCTATAGGCACGATGACGGTAAAGCGCAGATTGGTTATTCTCATTTCCGGCGGCGGTTCAAACTTACAGGCTTTTATCAACGCCTGTAATAATCGAATGCTAAATGCCGAAATCGCATTAGTTATTAGCAACAAGGCTAACGCCTACGGTCTAGAAAGGGCTGCTCAAGCGAATGTGCCAACCTTGATTATTGATCACCACGCTTTTACCAGTCGCGAAGCTTTTGACGCAGAGTTATTGCAGCAGATCGATGCTCGCCAGCCCGACCTGGTCATTTTGGCCGGCTTTATGCGCATACTCACTGAGGGGTTCGTTAATCATTTTAAAGGACGCCTTATCAATATTCATCCCTCTTTGCTACCAAAGTATCCAGGGCTCAACACCCATCGACGCGCTCTAGAGGCTGGAGATACGGAAGCTGGCGTTACCGTACACTTTGTCACAGAAGAACTGGATGGCGGCCCCGCCGTCATCCAGGCCAAGGTGCCAATAGAAAAAGGCGACAATGAGGATTCGCTGGCTAAACGCGTTTTGACCCAAGAACATATTATTTACCCGTTGGCAGTCCAATGGTATTGTGAAGGTCGCCTAGTACTGGAGAACGATCAAAGTATATTAGACGGCAAACATTTACCAGCGACTGGTTTTGCTTACAATGAAATAAATAACTGCTGAGACTAGCAACTATTTCATAGCAAGTTCATAGCGAGCAATTACAGCCGTTATTAGACTGTTTCTTTTAGCCCTATTTTATTGGTGATATTGTTAATTTAATATGAAAGTCAATTGCGTTTTAACAATATGCTCAGTGAGGTTGTCAATGTTAATGGCCGTTATCTTAGGTATCCCAGTCTCGGATATTCCTGTGCCACAGATGAGGCAGTGGCGAATATTGCTAGCCACTTTTTTTCTTTCCGGCATTACTGTTACTGTCCATGCCAGTGCTGATCTTGCCAACGACTCAACTGCTAAAGATAACGTCCTTAAGCTAACCCCATCTGATCTTTCAGCTGCAGACATCCAATCAGATAGCCATGAAAAACCGTCAGGCAATGGTCTATCCACTACCACGATTAAGCAGGCTATCGTCGTTACGATTGAGCCCTACACCGCCTACTATAAAGCGAGAGCTTCTGGCTTACCGGTAAAACTAGTACGAGCCTTAAAAAAGCAAGCGAATGGCCACTATGTGCTCTCGTTTAGCGCCAAAGCGTTTATCAGTAAAATCGAAGAATCAAGCGAGTTTGTTGTTAATGACACTGGGGTGGTTGTTCCCCAGTTATACCGTTATACGCGAACAGGGTTGGGCTCTAACAAAAAACAAAAGATGAACTTTGACTGGCATAACAATACAGCACATTACCTTGATAAAAAACGTGATAGAACCCTAGACTTAGATATTGGAATGCTGGACAAAGTCACCACCTATTTTCAATTGCGCCGCGATCTTATTGCCGGCCGACAGCACATGTCACATCAGGTGATTGACAAAGGCAAAATAAAAACTTTTAACTACAAAGTTACCGGCCACGAACAACTTAATACACCGCTAGGAAAAATCGATACTGCTGTTGTCACTCGAATACGTAAGAGTAACGAGCGTATGACAAAAATCTGGTTTGCCGTCGATTGGAATTACCTTATGGTAAAACTGGTTCAATCTAAGGACGGCGAGTCTCATGAAATACTCATCGATAAGCTGGGAAAGTAAATAAAGCCGCGATATCCTTATCTATTTATTGCACCTATGTTTACTACACCTATGTTTACTGCGCCTATGTTTACTGCATCTATATTGATTACACTTCTATTTACTACGCTGCGGGCATAGCAATACATCTAGGCTTTAGGTAAAGTCACCCCCGTCTGGCCTTGATATTTACCGCCGCGATCTCGATAAGATACCTCACAAGGCTCATCAGACTGGAAAAATAACATTTGTGCAACACCTTCGTTGGCGTATATTTTGGCTGGCAACGTCGTCGTATTAGAAAACTCCAAGGTGACATGGCCTTCCCATTCTGGCTCCAACGGTGTGACGTTGACAATAATGCCGCACCGGGCATAGGTTGATTTGCCTAAACATATAGTTAAGACATCACGCGGGATACGAAAATACTCCACTGTGCGCGCCAACGCAAAAGAATTGGGGGGAATAATACATATGTCACCGGTAACATCAACAAAACTATCTTCATCAAAGTTTTTGGGATCAACAGTCGCTGATCGAATATTTGTAAATACCTTGAACTCATTGGAACAACGCACATCGTACCCATAACTTGACGTGCCATAGGAAATCATTTTGCTGCCGTCTTCCGCCTGTCGCAATTGCCCCGGTTCATAAGGTTGTATCATTTCATACTCTTCCGACATACGACGAATCCATCGATCAGACTTTATGCTCATAGTGTTATACTCATCAGAATAGAATTAGGCTCGCTGCTAAACAGTTTGCACAGACTTAGTGCTGCATCATACCGTTTTATTGGACAAATATCTCCATTTTCAACTGTATAAACGCTACCATTATTGGCTTGACTATTTAGTCTCAATTTAGTCTTAGATTAGTCTCAATCGATGTGAATGTTAGTCGACATGGGTGCGCCGAACAACTGTTTCACCCTTTACCTAATATAATAGTAAGCCCGCCAGAGGTGCCTAGGTGCCTTAATCATTTGATATCACTATCTCTGGCCCTGATTTTCTATTAGCAAGTTGCAGCTTCCAAATCATTGCGCCTAGATAACGAGCAATATCACGATAGATGTCGCTGATAGTCGAGGCTGGGTTAGCGACCACTGTCGGGTTACCACCATCTACATCCTCTCGTATAGTGCTGTCAAGCGGCAGAGAACCCAGCAACGTCGTTTGATACTCTTGTGCGATTCGATGCCCTCCTCCTTGGCCAAACACAAGATCGCGATGGCCACACGCGGTACAGACATGAAACGCCATATTTTCTACCACGCCCAATACTGGCACCCCCACTTTGCGAAACATCTCTATCCCTTTTTTTGCATCCAGTAGCGCGATGTCTTGCGGCGTCGTCACGATGACCGCACCAGTACTAGGTACACTTTGCGATAGCGTCAGTTGAATATCTCCGGTACCGGGAGGCATATCAATAATAAGAAAATCCAATTCTCCCCACAGTGTTTGCTTCGTTAACTGTTGCAAGGCGCCGCTAGCCATAGGGCCCCGCCATACCATCGGTGTATTCGCAGAAACTAAACTGCCCATGGAAATGGCCTTAATCCCGTGCGCTTGCAACGGCTGAAACAGTTTCTGCTCCACCACCTGCGGCTGGGCGGAGCCTAGTCCCAACATAATATGTTGACTCGGGCCGTAAATGTCAGCGTCTAGCATACCGACAGCGGCACCTTCTCGCGCTAGCGCCAGTGCTAAATTAACCGCAACGGTGGATTTGCCAACCCCGCCCTTGCCCGATGCAACGGGTATAATATGTTTAACACCACTTAAATTATCCGTATTAGCGGTGGCATTAGCTTGGACAGACCAAGACAGGTTAAGATCAACATTATTGGCGCCTGGTACAGCCAATACCGCTGAGGTGATTTTTTCAGTCAACGTCTGCCGTAAGCCATCGCAAGGATAGCCTAATTGAATATCCAGCTGTACATTGCCATCAGCAAGCTGAACGTTTTTTATTCCCTTTAATAAAAATAGGTCCTGCTTGATATAAGGATCTACGATGTCCCTTAACGCCGCTTCAACAGCATTTACGGTAATAACACTCATTTTATGCTCCGACTTGCCGCTACCATTTCTCAACTTCTGACGATCACCAACCCGTTATAGGACTTGGCGATAGCAGACTAGCATAGCATTGTGGCACGAGCTTTTCTCATCGTATTTTTACGATTCTCCCGATAGGAAAAAGGCCATGGCGTTAAGCGGGTTTTGAGGATGCAAAGCAAGCTAAAAACCGCTATAGTTCGCTGCTAATCAACTCGCTTATTTAGTTGGAACTGCCATTGCTATGTCCGATACCGCTAACCTTACTCCCACCGCAAAACAACGCCAGATTCTAGTGACTAGCGCACTCCCCTATGCCAATGGCCCGCTGCACCTAGGTCACCTAATGGAGGCAATACAAACTGACATCTGGGTGCGGTTTCAAAAACTACGCGGTGAAAATTGCATCTATGTCTGTGCTGATGACGCCCACGGCACCGCTATCATGCTAAAAGCTGAGCAATTAGGCATCACTCCAGAGCAACAGATTGCGGCCGTACAAGCCGACCACGAAGCTGATTTTGCCGGTTTTCTCATTGGCTTTGATCATTATCATTCAACTCACTCAGAAGAAAACCGCCACTACGCTGAACTCATCTACCGTCGTTTGCAGGCCAATGGCCACATTGCCTCACGAGAAATTATTCAAGCGTATGATCCAGAAAAAGAAATGTTCTTGGCTGATCGTTTTATTAAGGGCACTTGCCCAAAATGCCATACAGAAGACCAATACGGCGATAATTGCGAGGCCTGTGGTGCAACCTATTCATCCACTGACTTAATTAATCCGCGATCCGTCATTTCTGGCGCAACACCCATTAATAAGGCGAGCACACATTACTTCTTCAAACTGCCAGAGTTTGCGGATATGTTAAAAACGTGGGTTTATAGTGGCGCCATTCAAACAAATGTTGCTAATAAACTCGGCGAATGGCTGGATGCCGGTTTGCAAGAATGGGATATCAGTCGTGATGCACCCTATTTCGGTTTTGAAATACCCGGCGCCCCAGGAAAGTATTTTTATGTTTGGCTCGACGCCCCTATTGGCTACATGGCAAGTTTTAAAAGCTATTGCGATCAACATAGCATTGACTTCGACCATTACTGGGCAACCAGTGCTACCACAGAGCTTTATCATTTTATCGGCAAAGATATCATTAATTTTCACGCCTTGTTCTGGCCGGCCATGTTGGAAAGCGCAGGCTTTCGCAAGCCGACAAAAGTATGCGCCCATGGTTTCGTAACTGTCGACGGCCAAAAGATGTCAAAATCTCGCGGCACTTTTATCAACGCAAAGATCTACCTAGCACACCTGAATCCGGAATACTTGCGCTATTACTTTGCGGCGAAATTAACAGGCGGGGTCGATGATTTAGATCTTAACCTTGAAGACTTTGTGCAACGCGTCAATGCCGATCTAATTGGTAAAGTCATCAATATTGCTAGCCGCTGCGCTAGTTTCATCACAAAAAAATTTGCTGGTACACTTGCGACAGAGTGCACCGAGCTCAGTTTGTATAACCACTTTGTCGATACTGCAGATATTATTGCTCAACATTATGAAAACCGTGAGTTTAGCAAAGCCATACGGGAGATCATGGCACTGGCAGATAAAGCGAACCAATTTATTGATGAGAAGAAACCCTGGGTCACAATCAAGGACGACAATAAGCAACAGGAAACACTTGCGGACTGCTCAATGGGTATTAACCTGTTTCGTTTACTCATCACCTATCTCAGCCCAGTATTGCCTGCAACAGCCGAAAACGCCGCCACATTTTTAAACACTGAGCTAACCTGGTCCGGGATAGCAGCTCCTTTATGTAATCATAAGATCAATAAATTTAAGCCATTGATGACTCGGTTAGAGCTTACTAAAGTCAATGACATGATCGAAGCTAATCGTGTCGAGTTAGCTAAAGCTACCCAGTCAACTAAGACACAACCGTCTCAATCGAGTACTGTCCCTGAGACCGCAAACCCAGCATGCGACATTCAGCCCATTGCCCCTACTATCGAATTCGAAGATTTTGCCAAATTAGATCTGCGTATTGCTAAAATCATTAAGGCTCAACCCATACCAGGTGCTGACAAATTGCTACAGTTGACGCTTGATATCGGCAAAGAAACCCGCAATGTTTTCGCCGGCATCAAAAGCGCTTATCAACCGGAGCAGCTGGAAGGCAGGCTCACCGTAATGATAGTCAATTTGAAACCACGTAAAATGCGCTTTGGCGTTTCTGAAGGCATGGTGCTAGCCGCAGGGCCAGGGGGCGACGCCATTTGGTTGTTAGCACCAGATAGCGGCGCTCAACCAGGTATGGTGGTGAAATAACAACCTTACTATACTGGGCATTATCGTTAGCAGTCGAAATTTAAGCGAGTTGGTATCAGGCTGGTATCAGATAGTTGACTGAATCGGTCAATTAATTTAGAACAAATTGCCAATCATATGGACTTATAACAGGCAGTTTTAACCTTAGTTGTAAATACCTTAAGTTTTGCACACTTTGCGTATTGTACCGAAATCACTGCTCCACCATAATAGGCGCTGTCTTTATACTCTTTTACCCTGTAAAACATAAGGTTAGCTGATCTTAATACAATTAGCCGATTTTAATATAATAGGAAACCAAATAGTTAAGGGAAATGGTCAAATAAGGCCTGGTAAAAATAATGACGGCAGAGTACGCCACACTCTTTATTGGAGCAGTATTAGTCAATAACTTTGTTCTTGTACAATTTCTCGGATTATGCCCTTTTATGGGCGTGTCTAATAAGCTCGAGAGTGCCATTGGCATGAGCGGGGCAACAACTTTCGTACTCACTCTTGCCTCAGTCTGCAGTTATCTGGTCTATACATGGGTTCTCTTACCACTGGGTTTAGGTTATTTAAAAACAATTTCCTTCATCCTAGTGATTGCTGCGGTTGTACAATTCGCTAAGATGTTTATCGAAAAAACCAGCCCACTACTCTATAAGGTGCTAGGCGTTTACCTACCGCTCATCACAACAAACTGCGCGGTCTTGGGTGTTGCCCTGCAGAACGTCGCAAAAGCACATACATTTTTAGAGTCGGCGCTATACGGATTCGGTGGTGCCCTAGGCTTTTCTATCGTTTTGGTACTGTTTTCAGCAATGCGTGAAAAGCTGGCTGTCGCTGATGTGCCCGAACCGTTTAAAGGCGCTTCCATTGGAATGATAACGGCAGGTCTGATGTCATTAGCATTTATGGGTTTTGCAGGATTGGTATAACCGTAAAGTTAGACATTGGTCATTATTGTCATGTATGAGTTTCTTTCACAGTCCCCCTTCTTAGCTGCCATTCTAGCAATCGGTGGGCTAGCCGCAACATTTGGCGGGATATTGGGTTATGCCGCCATTAAATTCAAAATAGAAGGCAATCCGATCGTCGACCAGATCGATTCTATTTTGCCTCAAACACAATGCGGCCAGTGCGGCCATCCAGGCTGTAGACCCTACGCTGAAGCGATTGCCAATGGTGAGGCCATCAATCGTTGTCCCCCTGGAGGGGAAGCAACAGTACAGGCATTGGCAGATCTGCTCGACGTCGAGGCATTACCACTAGACGTTGAAGAAGGCGTAGCAGTCGCGGAAAAACGTGTCGCTTTTATTCGTGAAGATGAATGTATTGGCTGCACCAAGTGCTTACAAGCCTGTCCAACTGACGCTATTCTTGGCGCCGCTAAAAGTATGCACACAGTTATTGTCGATGAATGTACTGGATGTGATCTATGTGTAGAGCCCTGCCCCGTTGATTGTATCGACATGTTAACCGTTGATACCACAATTAACACTTGGAAGTGGGATCTGCCGAAGCCAAGCCATTTACAGCTGTTCACTAACGAAGAAAACCTGATTGCGACGGATAGAGGTAGGGGAACTGCAGCATGAAGGCAATGAGAAAAATATACGACATACCTGGTGGCATCCATCCCTTAGAAAATAAGGTGCAGTCAACTTCAGAACCAATCATGACGCCACCCTTACCTGAGCAGCTGATATTTCCTGTCGCACAACATATCGGGGCGCCGGCAAAAGTCTGTGTCACTGAAGGTGATCGCGTATTGAAAGGACAGGTTATTGCAAAGGCCGATGGTTACATGAGTGCGCCCATACATGCTTCCACATCAGGTACTATTAAAGAAATTGGTGAATATATTATTCCCACGCCGTCTGGTCTACCCGATACCTGTATCATTCTTAAACCTGACGGCAAAGAAGAGTGGATCGAACTAGAAAAAGTCGAAGATTACACTAAAATTGAGAAATCGGTATTACTCGACAAAATTGCTCAAGCTGGCATAGTCGGTATGGGCGGCGCGGGCTTTCCCGCAGCGGTAAAATTAAATCCTCGCCCCGACTGCACTATTAACACCCTCATTATCAATGGCGCTGAATGTGAGCCCTACATTACCGCCGATGATATGTTAATGCGCACCAATGCTGATACGATTGTCAAAGGCGCTCAGCTGCTTGCCTACCTGTTGGATGACCCACGAGAGGTCCTTATCGGTGTTGAAGACAACAAACCAGAAGGCATTACCGCACTCCAACAAGCCGCAAAGGGAACTAACGTAGATATTGTTGTTTTTCCCACAAAGTATCCTTCTGGCGGTGAAAAACAGTTAATTCAGATTTTAACGGGTCGCGAAGTGCCAAGCGGCGGCATACCCGCCGATATGGGAACCATTCTGCAAAATATGGGCACCACGGTGGCAGCTTATGAAGCAATTACTAAAGGCATTCCTCTATTATCAAGAATTGTTACCGTCACGGGTCAAGCGTTAAAACAGCCCCGTAATTACCAAGCGCTTATTGGAACGCCCTACTCCCATCTGCTAAAGCTAAGCGGTTTTAATGAAACGGCAGCTAACCGCATCATTTGCGGTGGCCCCATGATGGGATACACGGTTGAAAGTATTGAAACACCTGTCATTAAATCAACAAACTGTATATTGGTTCCAACCCATGCCGAAATGCCAGCAAATATACCTGCCCAAGCTTGCATTCGCTGCGGTATTTGCGCCGAAGCATGCCCAGCTACACTACTGCCGCAACAGCTGTATTGGTATTCTCAAGCTCAGGACTACGACAAGCTGACAAACTATCATCTAATGGATTGCATAGAATGCGGTTGTTGTTCATATGTCTGTCCTAGTTCTATTCCCCTTGTCCAATATTTTCGTGCCTCAAAAGGAGAAATTCGCTCACGCGCGCAAGAGCAGGTCAAAGCTGATCTCTCGCGCAAGCGCTTTGAAGCAAAACAAGCGCGTATCGAACGAGAAGAAGCGGAAAAAGCGGCAAGACAAGCTGCACGCAAACGGGCGGCAGAAGCTAAACAGTCAGGTTCATCACCTGACGATAGCTACGACCCGATTAAAGCCGCAATGGCTCGAGTCGCAGCACAAAAAACTAAGGCAGAAAAATCACCAGAAGAGCAACGGACCAAGCTTGAAAACGCGATAGCTGCTGCCAAAGATCGTGTGGTTAAATCAGCACAAAGGCTCAGCGACGCAGAAGCTAACGGCGATACAGCCCAAGCACAACTGGATAAATTAAAAGCTGCTGCAGAAAATGCCCAGGTAAAATTGGCGACAGCAGAAAAAAAGTTAGCTGATTTCCAAACTCCCGATGTAGAACCTCGCAAAAACGTCAAGCCAACTGTAGACCCCGCGCAAGCGGCCATT
>JANQMK010000321.1 GCA_028280085.1 Pseudomonadales bacterium | reverse complement strand
AGACAATAGCTTACTGCAGCACGCTGTTAACTTCGTAAGGCTTGACCTGGAACTACACTTACTCGATCGACATAACGTAAGACAATGGCTAGAAGAATTATTGGAAGAAAGACGTGTAAACCCGCAACGTTTCAATATTTCCTATCAGCCATCTGCGATTACCGACCTAACATCAACGTTGGCTCATATCAAAGCCGATAAGACCATTGGCAAAAGACTACTTAGCATGGGAACCGATAACATACCTGCGCGTCCACGCCATACCTCCTACCAGTTTTTGCCTGACGTCACTTATCTGATTACTGGAGGTACCAGTGGTTTGGGGCTGGACACCGCGCAATGGATGGTAGAACAAGGCGCACGTCATATCATTTTAGTCAGTCGCCAAGGCCGTCATTCGCCTCAACTTCAGGCTCCACTAGCATATATGCAAGCGTTAGGCGCAAACATTGATGTTAAAGCGTTAGATATTACTCATGCCGCGAGTGTTGCTAACCTGATAGAGCGTATTGATAACAACTATCCTTTAAAAGGTGTCATTCATGCGGCCATGGTATTGGATGACGGCTTTATCGATCAACTCAACCAAGAGCGAATGGAAAAAGTCATCGCGCCCAAGGTACTAGGAGCTTGGTTGTTACATGAATATACCAAAGATATCCCGTTGGACTTCTTTGTTATGTATTCTTCAGTGGCTGCTGTTGGTCTGAGAGGCCAAGCCAATTATGTCGCTGCCAATCAGTTTTTAGACGTATTAGCAACCTACCGCCAGCAACGAAATCTGCCAGCATTAACGCTTAATCTAGGTGTAATCGGCGAAACCGGTTACGTTGCCAGAAACGAAAACCTATTTCAGTATTTTGAACAGCTAGGGCTACATGCCGTGCCGAAACATCAAGTTTACCAAGCTCTGGCTCACTTTATTGGTAGCGATAAATCACAGGTCTTCTTAGTGGATGCAACCTGGTCAACCTTTGCAAATTCGATGGAAGGGGCCGCCAATTCACCACGTTTTGGTAAGTTATTCTCAAGGGGTCCCAAATCAGTTGATAGTGAATCTCAACAACTCTTACTTACCCAGTTAAAGACCCACGATGACCCCACCGTACAACTTGAACTACTTGCTGAGTATTTAAGTCAACAGGTTTCTGCCGTTATGAAACTACCCCAGGATGACATTGATTCGAAACAACCGTTAACCCAACTGGGCATTGATTCATTGATGGCAGTAGAATTAAGTAATCGCCTACAAGGGTTACTCAACCAAAACCTACCTATCAAACATATTCTTAGTGGCATGAGTATCGAAGATATGGGTAAGCATTATTTGAAACTTTAATTCAAACAACAAACGCTAGCACCACAATTAGCTAAGTTAGCAGAGTCTATACAGTCACAGAAAAGTACATGGCACTATAAACCTATTGATATAACATAAATAATTTTACATACACTGTTTTACCCCTCACCCACTATCAACATCATGCGATATATCTTCAATAAAACAGCCTTAAGATTAGGCTGAAAATATTTTAGAAAAGTAGCCTCATCGTGATAGTATCGAGCTAGTAGTAGATTTTTATTTTTTGCAGCTCGGGTTTTACTCTTACACAATAATAGTTGATGTAATAGTAATAATAAATTAAGCGGTAAGAGGTCGTGTCAAGCAGTGACTAATTAGTTCTCGGTAGTTTATGCATATATAATAACAAACGGTTAAACTTTGTCATAATACTGCCATAACCATGTCATTGGGCATTATCTAACATTTCCAACTGTGACCATTCCGTCTCCCGCTGCTCTACCAATATGAAGCTTGAGATAGTCATATTGTTGACCGTCCTAAGTACATCAGCTTTGAGCGTTTAAGTAATGCAAATGGAACGCACTTTTCTGAGTCATTACTTAACGAAAGCACTGAGAGTACGCAAGCCGGTAGTTTGTAAGGCGTATAAGGGAAAATATTTTCACGAGGGCTTAAAGTATGCAAAGCAAAAACAATGGTACTAACTCAGAAAAAAACGGGGCCTTTATAATAAGACGGGGCGAACTCTTTTTATCACGTCAAAAACAAATATTAGAACGTATATTAATAAAAATAAGAGAGATTGCCGACCATGAAGCTCAGCTCGAACGGGTCTTAGGTCAATCAAATTATGCCGACGAAATCGATTGTCAACACCCAAGTAATATATTTCTGGTTGATGGGCAACGCGGTAGTGGCAAAACGAGCTTAATACTCACTTTTCACCATTATTTACAACTCATCGGTGTTGGTAGCAACCATGATGATCGGGATCAACTCGATATTGAAATGCTCAAGGAAATTCAAACTAACTATAATGACGATCGAACCAGGGGCAATCCAGATACCGAGCCATTTTCCTTTTTTCGCAAGCATGACATCGACAACTATGCACAACGCAAAACCTGTTTGACGCTACCTGTTATCAATCCTGATAATATGGAAGTAAGTCAAACCATTATGGAAACTATCTTTGCACTGATTAGGCAAGTGCTAAAAGAAAGAATTGAACACGAAAAAAATGCTAATGGGAACAGCGAAACCCGAGAACTACTTGACGAACTCCAAAACAAGGTAGCGAAAGGTTGGTATTTTTCAAAAAGTATTGGGGTGGAAGCGCTATTAAATGATTCCCTGGATTTCCAGAACTTTATCAAGCGACAGTCAGAGGAAGCATTCAGTGCCCACGACCGAATGACCATGTGGCGTAAGTTCGTGCACAAACTGCTGGATCACTTAGGCTACCAACTACTGGTTATCTTTATCGACGATACGGATATATCGCACCAAAATGCCCTCGATGTATTAACCTCACAACGGATCTTCTTGACTCACCCTAAAATTGTCGCTATTCACGCCGGTAATCTCTATTCCATTCGTCACACTGTATTAACAAAAAGCTTTGAGGAACTTAGTCTGACCTCGTCGTCGCTGAGATCACCGGAATCATATACCGCCCAACAGTGGCGCAATTATCGGCGATACGAAGTGGAAGAGGTACTAGAAAAGATTGTGCCGCGGCACAATCGCAACTTTATTAGTTTAGATAGCGAAGACTATAAAAACATACTGAAACGGGATTTTTCTTCCTATTGTAGCCAACAGATGCAAGCCAGAATCAATTATTTTGTTAAAGCCAAACAAAAATCACAATATATACCCGGTACAGAAGCAGCCCTAAAAACAAACGATCCCAACGAACGCCACGTCGAAAATTACATGGCCTTTTGGCTATTACGAGACTATTATCAAACCCATTTGTCACCAAAATCTGTCAGGCACCTTAATCAGTTTCGGTTACAGCTTCCCCAGTTAGCAGAAACTGACAGCGATAGTAGCGTCAATCTTAGCAAATTAGATTTTGATAAACTCCCTAGCGCCAGAAAAAGAGTCGCCGTAGTCTTGTTTTCCAATCCTGATAACTTTCAGATTATCCAGCGCGTTAACGATCATGACGAAGATCTATTACAGTGGCTATGGCGCAATTCAGATATTGCAGCCAACTGGCGCGGCGCCAAGTACATTACCTTAGGCAAACAACAATTAGCTGAAGGCACCTATTCCTATGACTATCTACTCTTTCGTATCGACCACCAAATGGCCCTGCCCTACGCCAAATACAAAAACCCCAGCATTCCGAAAGCATTGCTGCCGGTACCGTCGGGTAATTTAATTAACGTGCCAGAAGTTTGGGAAAGTAGAGCTAAGCGCCGCGCTTACTCTACTCGCTTGAGTGACGCGGGATTTAAGTTAAAAAACGATTCCCTACGCCTTGCCCAAGATCGACTTGGTATCGCTCGCTTGCTTGACGCTACAGTTATCCCAGGCAACTGTTGTTACTTTAAAGATGTGCGTTGCTTACCTGACATTGCCTGGAACAAGACAGATAGCATCACTGACGACAGCAAGGTATGGCCAATGTTTCCCGTGCAATACGTTGGTGAAACCTTTGATATCAAGCGATTCGATACCCGTTGGGATTATTTTCACAATGTAGTTTTACTGTTTGCTAGTTTTCCACTCATTGCACCAGTACCAGCTGATGAATTCTTTCATGAGGAAGAATTTGAAGGGAATTTAGACTGGTTTGAAAGAAACGTTGAACAATCACTAGAACAGTACTGTAAAAAATATAAACACCAAAAGCCTTTTTCTAAAGAAAAACTACTGCAGGTATATGGTAATAATGAACAGTTTTTTGAACCCATTCGCCAGGCGGTTGCCAATCAAATTAGAATTGCTCTATATTCACTGAACAGTGGCGAAGACAAATTAGTTGCTCACAATAAATTTTCCCCACGAAAGCTCGCTGATAAAATTATCGAGCAAACAGGCCTGGACAATAAAACGACTATTAATCTCGACAAAGCGGTAGAAAACTTTACTAAGCACATCATACCCAAATACCACCGGTTATTAAACGACGTGCGCATGGCATATCATGCGAGACGAATATTCGAAAATGACCTCAACAGTTTTATCTCTCCTGTCTCGCCAGATTCAGCAAACCCTAATGCTAAAGAAGCTGAATCAGTTAAACCATTTACACATTCGATCCACGATGGGTATCAAATCATTGGTATTGATGAGATCTATGAGGTAATTCAATGGCCCATATTGGAAGCAGCTGAAAAGTTAGATGACAAAATGCCGTTGAATGGCAGACATCAGCTCTATAATTTCTTTGTACAGGAAAGTTCAAATATCCAAAATAACGAAACTAAACTCAGTTCACTAATAAAGCAGTTACTGCCCCCGTGTGCAGAAAAACCAGATAAAGATAAAAAATCTAAAAACGATATTCCAGAAAAACAATTTCTTTTCGAAAAAAAAGTATTGCTCAACATATTATACCCTGGTAATAGTGACAAAATACTTCTTGACAAAGAAAAATTCAACTCATTATTACATAGCTTTATCAATATCAGAAATAAGGAACATCTTGATAAAGCGCGGGTTGCCAGGTCCACACTTTTATTTTTGTACGCCATTGGCCCGTGCTTGTGTTCTCTCATTCATATCGATATTAATGGCAGTCGCTATTCAGCTTTGAAGAACCCCCCTAATGCGAGAAATAGCAGCCCAAAAGACGAAGACAAGAATAAAATAGGGAAATGGCAATTATTCATCAGACAAGCAAATGTATTTGCTCTGTTTTTCTCGCTAGTATGTGAAGAAATATTTTTTACTGATGAAAGTGAACTGAAAGATCTACTGTTAACCCTAGGGCCTGATATCTCAGTTCACACTCTTGGTATTAGGACTGGCGAAGGTGAAGCAGGTGAAGGTAATTTTTCTGGCATGATTCAAGATATCTTCATTAGACTACATATAGCTCAAATGTATCTCGAAGATCTCAGCGATAAACCAAGCATCGCGTCGCCCGACAAAATAGAAGAAGAGCAACAAGAGGATACGCAAACTAGTTAGGATTGTTGCACCATATGTCACTACATTTAACAAAAAATAAGAAACGATAAACACTACATGTAAACCATGAATCTAGTAAGAAGAAATTTATCTCTAAATGCACAATGGTTAAAATGGGAAGGCAGGTTTAACCATAACGTCCCTTCACCAAATCAACTCGGCACGGGCGAGGCTTTTAACGCTTTTGTCGAGTTTATCGCGAGCGATCGACGGGACCAACATCTCGACGATATACGCCATATTGTGTATGCATTTTGCCGCCAGCAACACAGACTAGTCGATTTATATCATGAATTATTGGATGAATTTGCCATTAAAATAGCGTTTCATGATTTTACGCCAGTGATAACCGGCTGCCACGGCGCTTTCGAAAACTGGGCCACGCTTACCGAATTATTTGACCCTGATATTTTTATTATCTTGTCCTATCTTACTCAGTCGTCTTCTACCAACATTGAGGAACTCACACACTGGGGAACGACTTGTACAACTGGCGATGCCGATTTACTCCGATTATTTCATCGGGGCTTATCCGACATCCATCTACATGCTGGTTCACTAACTAGCATCGCCATCCAGTGGCGTATGCTATTGCTGGGACCAGATAGAATGGGGATCGATCTATACCGGCTA
>JANQMK010000283.1 GCA_028280085.1 Pseudomonadales bacterium | reverse complement strand
ATTTTTGGGTAAGCGGCACGGGAAATAACACTTTATCTCTTGCGGGATCTATGGTGTTATTTGAAGAAACTGCTGCGGCCCCCGAGCCAACGACGTTATTGAACTTTGCTTCTAGTGGTGATGCCTTGGTTGCAGAGGACTTGGTTGTGGAGAACTTAGTAGCGGAGAATAGGGGAGCAACATCTGGGGATTTAGCTGAGCCCAATTTTCAGGTAGATAATGGTGAGGTTACGATTGAAGTTAGCGGCGTTAACCCGTCTGCTGGTTCGCTTGATTCGCGTTATCGTGTCGATAATGGTGCCTGGAGTGTGTGGAAGCAACGTAGCCAAATTCAGTTAAACAATTTACTTGGTGGCAGTCATGTTGTCGAAGTCTGCTCTAGAACACAGCTCATGAAGGTTGAAACTAACTGTCCTACCATTTCGTTTGATACTAGTGTGGTACCTTGATCACTGGGTTTTCAGAGTGTTGCTAAACGTTATGAGAAAAGGGTTATGGTTCTAACCAGTCATGTATTGTTTAACCACAGCCTTCGTTTCAAATTCTACAATGACATCATCGATATTGGGCAGATTAGTCCATCCTTCGATAGCTATCATCAAGGTGCAAACCGTACTAGCAGTTAAAAGTAAAAGACAAAAACCAATAGAGGCGCTAATGCGCCTCTATTATGTTAAGCCAAAGACTTCAAGCTGGGTGCCGTTATAAAGTGCTTTTACCTTCCTCTCATTTATATTCAGTTAGGTATCAGCACAGTAGTGGCATCTTTTCCATTGTTAGCCGATTTTAAAGAAACTTAAATCTGTTCTCAGCTTGTTGACCTGGTCGACCATGAGCTGGCTAGCAGATGTGGCTTGTTCGACCATGGCCGCATTTTCTTGGGTCATACCGTCCATTTGCACGACTGCTCGGTTGACTTGCTCAATACCTTCACTCTGCTCTGTTGCTGCACGAGAGATATCAACCATATAATTGGTAACTTTTACAACAGAATCAACCACCTCTTCGAACGTGCTGCCTGACTGGTTTGTCATATCAGCGCCGCGTTCAACTTTGGCAAGGCTGTCCTTAATAAGATCGCTAATCTCTTTGGCTGAGGTAGCAGAACGTTGGGCGAGATTTCTAACCTCACCTGCCACGACGGCAAAGCCTCTGCCTTGATCACCCGCTCTGGCTGCTTCAACCGCTGCATTCAGTGCGAGTAAGTTAGTCTGGAACGCAATGTCATCAATGGTGCCAATGATGTCGGAGATTTTCTTACTCGCAACGGTAATATCCTCCATGGCACCAATGGCTTCTTGCACAATTGATTTACCGCTTTGCGCAATATCACAGGATGTCTTCACTGCTTCGGTGGCTTCAGACGCATTGTCAGCGCTGACGCGTACCGTTGATGTCATTTCTTCCATACTTGATGCGGTTTCTTCAAGGCTGGATGCCTGTTGCTCTGTGCGTTCGCTCAGTTTCATGTTGGCATTAGAGATTTCCTGTGCTCCCTGAAGTACTTGGTCTGATACCGATAAGATACTTCCTACCATGTGTGCGAGCCGCTGAATAGTCTCATTCACCGTTGTTGCTAATTGACCAAATTCACCAGAAAATTCACCCTTAACAGCGCAAGTCAAATCCCCTTCAGACAATGCCATGAGAGTACCACTGATGGCGTTAATTGCCTTTTTACGTTCAGTTACATCAGTAGCGTATTTAACAACCTTAAAGGGCCTACCATTCACATCGAGTATTGGGTTGTAAGATGCTTGAATCCATATCTCTTTTCCACCCTTGCCAACACGTTTAAATTCACCAGACTGGTACTCGCCGTTACGTAATTTTTGCCAAAAGGCTTGATACTCGTCACTGTTACCATAACTGGGTTCAACAAACATTCTGTGGTGTTTGCCTTGGATTTCAGTGAGGCTGTATCCCACTGTATTGGTAAAGTTATCGTTAGCGGTCTGGATAATGCCATTTAAATCAAACTCTATAACCGCTTGGGATTTACCAATAGCCGAAATTTGTCCCGTGTAGTCCGAGTTTTGCAGCTTGTCGGCAGTGATATCAGTTGCATACTTAACGACTTTGAAGGGTTTACCATTCAAATCAAAAATTGGGTTATATGAGGCTTGTATCCAAATTTCTTTGCCCCCTTTGCCTACACGCTTGTATTCTCCAGTATCATATTTGCCGCGATTGAGATTTTCCCAAAACTGTCGATATTCAGCAGAATTCGCATAGTCGTTTTCAGCAAACATTCGATGATGTTTGCCTTGAATTTCGTCCAGACGGTACCCCGTGGTGGCTAAGAAATTTTCGTTAGCTGTAATGATGGTACCATCCATGTTAAATTCTATAGTGGCTTGTGATTTGCTAATTGCAGAAATTTGCCCTGAGTAGTCGGCATTTTGCAGTCTATTTTGGGTGATGTCAGTTGCATATTTAACAACCTTAAAGGGTTTACCATTCAAATCAAAGATCGGATTGTACGAGGCCTGTATCCAGATTTCGTTTCCCCCTTTAGCAACTCTTTTATATTCACCGGCTTCGAATTCACCATTATTTAAACGAGACCAAAACTGCTGATAGGCCATGCTTGAACCGTACTCGGTTTCCACAAACATGCGATGGTGTTTGCCTTTGATTTCCTCTAGGCTGTAACCTGTAGTTTTACAAAAATTTTCATTAGCCGTAATAATCGTACCATCCATATTAAATTCTATTACTGCCTGCGACCGGCTAATCGCTGCCATTTGGCCGGAAAAGTTAGCGTACTGCAGTTTATGGTGGGTAATATCAGTTGCATATTTAACAACTTTATAAGGCTTGCCGCTTTGATCGAGGATAGGATTATAAGACGCTTGTATCCATATCTCTTTACCACCTTTGGCTAAGCGCTTGTATTCACCAACTTCATACGTTCCTGTATTTAATCGACGCCAAAAGTCTTTATACTCAGCACTAACAGCGTATTTAGGGTCGACAAACATGCGATGGTGTTGTTCTTCAATTTCTCCCAAGCTATAACCTACGGCGTTACAAAAGTTTTCGTTAGCCGTAATAATTGTGCCATCCATATTGAACTCAATGACAGCTTGAGATTTTGATATTGCATCAATCTGGCCAGAAAAATTGGCATACTCCAGTATTCTCTGAGTGATATCGGTGGCATACTTAACGACTTTATAAGGTTTACCCGCTTTATCAAATATTGGATTGTAAGACGCCTGAATCCAAATTACCGTACCGTCTTTACTGAAGCGCTTATACTCTCCTTCATCATAATCTCCACGCCCAAGTCGTTGCCAAAATTCGACATATTCTTGGCTGCGAGAGTATTCTTTGTCGACAAAAATGCGATGATGCTGGCCTTGAATCTCATCTAAACGGTAGCCTACGGCTTTACAGAAGTTTTTATTGGCTGTAATAATTGTACCGTCTAACTCGAACTCGATAACAGCTTGTAACTTATCAATCGCCGCTAATTTTGCTTGAGCTTCTAATAATTCTTGACTACTGGCAAGTGCCTTGAGCAATGGCATATCAATCCCCTAACTACTTTCTCATCTAAACCTAACGACTTTGTCATTTAAAAAAATACAGTATTCATATCAATATTATTTTCACTTACATATAAACAGATAAAACTGGTGCAGTAGGCATTTACAGTACCGTTTAAAATGCCGCAAAATCGACAAATATCAAATAATATTGAAATGGTTAACAAGTAGTATAGTCGGCTTGTATAAGTAAATACTTAACCTGAAGAGATCAGTTTGATATATAGATGTAGTTAGCATAGTGCATCAACGGCATAAACATTATTCAGCGCACCACTATTGAGCAATAATACATTGCTAACACGCAATGTTGCCATCGCTGGTGCGAGTTAGTCACCTTATATTAACATCGGCATCAATGGCACCATTTGTCCTGCTACAACATGCTGCTGTTGGCTGTTGAGTCAGCGATAAACCATATATTTTGTCAGGACTATTAAAGGACGGACTATTAAGAGGACTATTAAGGACAGGCACTGCTGTTCTTTGCTTGACGATGTTTAATGAGACTGTCACTCTCGTACGCTCGGCGTCACAATACGTTGCCGACTACTTTAAGACGTTGATGGACTATTGGGGACAGGCACCACGGACTATTAGCGGACTATTAGGGACAGGCATCACTGGCTCTTTGCTTGGCGGTGTTTGATGAGATAGCCACTCTCGTACACTCGGCGTCACAATACGTTGCCGGCTACTTTAAGACGTTGACGATTGCTGAAAAGTGTGTGGAAAAAAAGGAGCTTCATTATTAATGAGGCCTTAGTTCTATTTGTTTGATTTTAGGGGGAACCTTCTTAGACGTGCTCTTGGATTATGAGGGAGTGAATAGGACGATAATTATCAGGATTAAGTAACAACAAAGGCTATAGCTGGCGGTTAAATAATAAAATCCGCTACATATTAAGTGAGAAAGATATAGAAATTATTTGTTAAGAAAAAGTGAGTTCAAGCGACAAGTTGAATTGGCAGGTGGTGACTAAAATGCGTAAATTGTTTGGATTGACTCAACCAGATCTCGGCTCCCAACTGTAAATTTTCTAAAATGGGTTTTACGTTTGGTGGTATGGCGCTGACTTTATCTTCTTTCACGACTCGGCCCGTCCAATCAACCAAAACAAAGTAATCTTCTTTAGAGAAGAAGATACCATGATCAGATTTATCAATCTGTTCATCGCCTAAAAACGGCACAAGCCATGAAGGTTGGGCATCAATGAAGTCCCTTTCTGTGGTATTCACTTTATTAACTTTACATTCATTGAGTCGCTTTGCTTCACACAACAATCGCTCTTGTATAGATGTAAAATCTGATGTTTCTAATGTTTCAGAGACATTAGCACGGACCGGATTGAGATCGACATAAACCATACAGTTAAGCAGAGCAGCCATGTCACATAGCGGATAACTCTTAAATCTACCTTCCCAAAAGGCGCCTGAGCAGCGGTCCTCTAAATTAGCATCACGTGCTATACGCTCATTCAAACACTTCATAAACCAACTTAAGTCTGTCAAACGACGCCTCAGTAGTTCAACGTGATCACAAAGCGCATCACGTTCAGCGGCTGTCAGTGATTCACCGCGCAGATACCGGTTGACGAGTGGCTTGCCAGAAAATAATTGCCTCCAACGCTGGATGACTTCATCAAAAGACCAATCGTTTGCTGATTGGGGGTGTAATTTCACCACAATGTGGTAATGATTTGACATCACGGCGTAGGCGCAAATATCAATAGCAAAAATACTGCTAAGATACCTGATACGATCGACCATCCATGCTTTGCGATGGTCATAATTACGTTGAGTTAGTGGATCGTCACCACAGAGAAAGGCACGTCTAACACATCGGTTGATGATGTGATAGTAAGAGGTAATGTTGGTGTCTACGATTGTTTGCCTAGCTTGGGTCATAATTCGAGTACTGTATATATAAACATGTTTTAAATATACAGGTTGTTGTAGATTGCGGTCAACTGTTTTTTTGTCTGTCCGTTTCTCTATGGTTCTTTTTGGTACGACCAGTACTAAGCAAAAAAACAGTACCTATCAAATATGGTTCAATTATACGGTTCTTTGTAATGCCTGTCCCTGCTACTTGTCGTCTCTATAACGATGGTTATATTTACCCTTTATGATGCGCCTTTTATAATGCCCGTAACTAAGGTGTTTTTTTATCTTTAGTTAGATTGTTAAAGCAGACTTTAAAGATGCCATTTTTTCTGATGGTCATTGGCCAATAGATTTAAAGGTTGGTGGTGCCATTAAACAACATGTAATCATATGAGGTATTATCGGTGAAAATAAAGCAAACACGAGGAAAACCACATTATACTATAAATGCACTTACCTACTTTGCCGGGATTTGTGTCTGGCTTCTTTCTTCAGCGATTACAGCGGAGCCGTTTGCCGTAGGGACTACAGGTGCTGCATTTAATGGCGGTGTAACCATGGGGGATTTTAACGGTGATGGTTACGATGATGCTGCAGTGGGTATTCCAGAAAATGGTTCAGTTATCGTATATATGGGAACAGCCGCAGGACTAGAAGAGCAAGGGATGTCAGTTAGTACCAGCTATGGCGCTTCTGGCAAAGTCGGCACGGCTTTGCATGCAGCCGACTTTAATGGTGACAGCTATGATGATCTTGCGATTGGTGCACCCGGCACAGATGGAGCAGCCGGTAAAGTGTTAGTCAAGTGGGGAGGGGCAAACCTTGGCGAAAATGGTTATCCTTTTACTAGTAGCCAAGAACTACGGCATGGTGCTTTTCCAATGGGTACCAACAAGGATTATCTAGCTGGTGACCGGTTTGGCCATACATTATCGTCTTGTGATTGGAACAATGATGGCCTTGAAGATTTGATTATAGGTACGCCTTACGAGGATTATAAAGGAGGCCCAGGTTTTTTTGCGCCTTATTATATTAATGGAGGTATATTTGAGGTCGTTTACGCGACACAAAACGGCTCGTTCGCTTCAAGTACAGAGCAGATATATCCTGCACCTGGTGAAGGGGAGCGGCGATTTGGTTACAACATCGTAACGGGAGATATTGACGGTGATTTTAAATGTGACATTATCGTCGGTGCCCCATTAGATGATAAATTAGTAACGTTCTACGGCGTCCAACTCAATGTCTTCGAAGCTGGAGGTATGTGGATTTATTGGGGACATCAAAACAGTGCTCCTTTGTATATTACACCTGAGCTTACCTACCTGGAAGGCGGTATTGAGTCCTACGATAGATTTGGCAGTAGCTTAGCCGCCGGCAAGTTCGATAGTAATCAGGCCCACTCGTTAGTTGTGGGCTCAGAAGGAGAAAGTATTCCCCTCACTGGTGGTCTCGATAGTGGTGTCATGCATTTATTCTATGGCAATGAAGCAATTTATAGTGGTAACCAATTAACAGAATGGAGCTATGCGCCTATGGCATATCAGGAACTCATTCAAGATGAAGATTTAAATAACCCTATGTCGAAGGTTGTTGAAAGCTACCATATGGCATCCAAGGGCGATAAATACGGGTCGACGATGGCCGTTGTTGACTTGAATGGTGACGGCTATGATGACTTGGTTGTCGGCATACCTCATGCTGATGATTTAAACCCCCATGCTACTGCCAATGACTTAACTGATAGTGGGGCTGTAGAAATCCGCTATGGCAGTGCTTCGGGCCTACGTATACCCAGGGCATTCTCTGCAACTTTTGGTGGCTTATCGCCATTACCGGCAGATACAAGTGCGGCTGAGTTCGGTCGTGCCATAGCAGGGGGAGACATAAATAATGACGGTTTGGACGATTTACTTATCACATCACCAGGCTATAAAAACGGCCTGGGTGCGCTTAGTGTTATTTATGGTGAGGACCTAAATGAAAATAGCATTGCAACCGCCATTACTAACTTAGAAATCGTCAAGCAGGATAAGGATGAATATGGCAACAATCTACCGTTGATTGATATTAAATATATTTTGCAGGTAAGCTTGGATACCTTGTCACCAGGGTTCGACTACAACTCTGCTAATCCTGCTAGCATCGCATTGTCGTTTGCCGATGGGACTGACTTATTGTCGGAACTGAACGCTGTGCCAATCATTGATTGTCAACCATCAGCTAGCGACCCGAATGGCCCTTGTTTGGTCGATAGCGAGTTATCTATCGATATCACTAATATCATGGAGACACATTTTTCTCATCAATTAGTTGTTGCCAATATTACTACCGAACAAACTGGAGCGAACAATAGCCGTTCAATAGACATTCACCCACCAGTTGTTGACTTCCACTCCTGGCAATGTGAACAACCAACAAGTCGGGTTAATGAGAATGGTGAATGTCGATATGATTTTGGGGAATTTCAAGATAACGATCCAGCATATAATCCCGTCATAACAGATAGAGCTATTCCTTCCGGAAGTAGTGTTACTATCGCTGTTGATAATGTTCACAACAACTTCATCACTTTGGCCAATGCTTTGGTTTCAGGAACAAGAGCGAATGGTTTAGGCAAGTTGCTTACTAGTGATGGCTATACGGTGGAAAATTTCGCGCAAGCTGGTAAAGCTGACCCAACCTTTAACGCTGCTGATTGTAGTCCACCTTACGATATGACACCCAATAGCTCTTTTATGAATAACTGTGAATATTTTAAACGCCTGCAGATGATCGACGCGTTTGTTGTTATTAACCCGGGTCCGGGTTTTGCGCTCACTGGTGAAGAAGCCAATCTACTGCGCTTTTGGGTCGAACAGCAAGGAGGGAATATAATGCTTGTCGCTGATCATGCTCCATATCCTAGTAGAGTGGCCGAATTTGCTAATACCTTTGGTATCAATGGGTTCAATGATACTCAATGGTATACCGGCACCGATGATGCTACAAGAACATCAACCATAGGCGTAGACCCATTATATAGAAATTTCATAGCAACAGACACTGCCGAAGAATACCGGGTAATCATGGGCTTTTTGAATCAAAGTCTAAACTATGTTTTACCAGGTAGTTCCCTTCGCATCTACCAAGGATCTGTGATTGAGCATTTAACAGATGGGGCTGTCATATGGGGAGATAATTATTTCAATGTATTAGAAGTTAACTTCTTACAGAGGAAAAAAGCGCCCAACGAAGACGAAATACCCGTATTACCTGCAAGCGCTGGTCTTGTGAAAGATTTTGATTGTAGTACTCCTGGTGGGCGTGTTTTTATTGGTGCTGAAGCGGGTATGTATACTAGCCAAATAAGGTGGTACGCATTATTTGGCGGAGCTGGACAAGTAATTACAAGTACCGGATTACATGAACCTGATTTTGACGACAATATTCTTTCTGGTGGGGAACAATTTCTCCGCACTATAGCGCGATGGCTAACCTCAAATGATAATCATTGTATCCCACTGTGGGAATAGCGATTAATTTTTGAAGAAACTACTCCATCAGCTGCCATCGCTTGGCAGCTGATATTTTGTTATTAGGAGACTATTGGACAGGCATCATTATTTTTTAGCATTACTGCCCTTGGATTGCGGATTGGGGGGACAGGCATTGCGATTATTGGAGGACAGGCATTGCTGTTCTTTGTATGGCGATGCTTGATGATATTATCGCTCGTCGTTTCCACAGTTCGGACA
>JANQMK010000257.1 GCA_028280085.1 Pseudomonadales bacterium | reverse complement strand
TGCTGCTCATGCAAGTCGCTAACAGATCATTGTTGAGCGATAAGCCAAGGCCGACTAGAGCTTGAATTGCACAAGCAACGCTCTCGACGGGTACTTTGGGTAAAGCGAGTTGGTTAAAGGCGATGGGACAATTGTGTTTATCTCTACCCGACCATGTCCAGCTCAAAAGATCTTTATCCAAGGATTCAACTTTGAAATCCTCGTTGATGCAGAGCCAGTTGGCACCAATAGTCTCAGCCCGTGTTTGCAACATTAAGGGATAGTCCTCTTGACCACATATCGCCGGGGTATTTGAGCGAAATATACCAGCCTTCTCATACGCTATGCTATTAACATCATTACCCAAATAGGCTTGATGATCGAGAGTTACATTTGTGACCACTGTTATATCCGGCTCGACAATGTTTACTGCATCTAGACGCCCGCCTAACCCTACTTCCAGCACAGCAACATCCAAATTTCGTTGTTGAAAGATAACCAATGCGGCCAAAGTGGCATATTCAAAATACGTCAATGAAATATCGCCGCGGGACTGTTCGACTTGGCGGAACGCTTCGACAATGGCACCGTCGTCTAACGGGCGTCCGTTTACACAAATACGCTCATTGAAACGAAGCAAATGCGGACTGGTATAGCTACCAACAGATAGGTCTAGAGCCGAGCATATTACCTCAAGTGCTTTAACACAAGAGCCTTTGCCATTAGTACCGCCGACGGTAATGATGCGGGTACGTCGATTACCATGTGGAGACTCTCTAAAGCCCGCTAATGGCAGCCTGTCAGCTACCTGAGCAATCCGTTCTAACCCTAAATCAATCTCAGTAGGGTGTTTCCCTTCCAACCACGAAAGCCATTGGTCAAGCTTATCCACTTTATCGAGCACACTTACTAATTAGCTTGAAAGTAATTGTTACAACATTAATGATTATGGCGACTCAAACATACAGCAAGTGTCGCCTAAAAACCTAGGCAGACTCAGCCGGCTGGACATTCACATTAGTATGTTCATCGACCTTATCCAATTGCAAGGATGCCGTATTAGACAGATCACTATCGATTTGCGAGTCTACCACCGGTCCACCATTATCAGTAACCATTTGGGTTTGAGATACCTGTTGTTGCTCTGTGTCTGGCTGCTCTGCGCTTTGCTGATCTGGATCCATTGAAGGCACAGGCAAACCTAATAACATACTTAGCAATGAGGAAACTTTATCACGCATTTCTTTGCGGTGAATGATCATGTCGATGGCACCATGATCTAATAAAAATTCACTACGTTGGAATCCCGCAGGCAACTTAACTCTGATGGTTTGCTCAATAATATTGGGGCCGGCAAATCCAGCGCGAGCATTGGGCTCAGCGACATTAATGTCTCCAAGTAACGCTAAACTGGCAGATACTCCGCCGTACACAGGATCAGTCATTACCGAAATATAAGGTATACCCTGCTGCTTGAGACGCTCGATCACAGCACTGGTCTTGGCCATTTGCATCAACGAGATCAGCGCCTCTTGCATACGAGCACCACCGGTAGCAGAAAAGCAAATAAAAGGCATACGTTTTTCTAGCGCTAGCTTAGCTGCTTGCGTAAATTTTTCACCAACAGCGTATCCCATAGAACCGCCATGAAAGGCAAACTCAAACGCGCAGGCAACAACAGCCATACCCTTTAACGTGCCTGACATAGCAACCAGTGCGTCTTTCTCTCCTGTTTGTTTTTGTGCCTGAGTCAGTCGGTCTTTATATTTTTTTACATCTTTAAACTTAAGTCTATCAATTGGCTCCACGTCAGTGGCAAGTTCTTCGCGACCATCAGGATCAAGAAATATATCCAAACGCGTCCTAGCTCCAATTCTCATATGGTGGTCACACTTAGGACAAACTTCCAGGTTTCTTTCAATATCTGGTCGGTAGAGCACAGCATCACATTTAACGCATTTCTTCCATAGGCCTTCTGGCACACTGCTGCTTCGTTTCTTGTCCCCATTGCGAATAATTGAGGGCACAATCTTATCAATCCAACTCATAGTTATCCTTCCTGCTTATCTCTTGCCCAAATTGGCAATCTATCTTTCATCGATAGCGGACCGCATCTCGCTAATAATACGAGAGACCTCTCCGATAATCTGCTCGTCAGAAGCAGATTTTTCATACAATGTAGCGACTCTATTCACTAACACACTACCGACCACAACACCGTCTGCAACGGCAGAAACCGTTGCCGCGGATTGGCCATCCTTAATACCAAAACCAACTAATAGTGGCATGGATGTCAATGTTCGTAGCTGGTCAATCTTCTCAACCACCGAATCAATATCTAGCCGATCAGCGCCAGTAACCCCTTTGAACGATACATAGTAAAGAAAGCCATTGCCAAAACGACAAATTTTTTCCGCGCGCGCTATGGTTGTGGTTGGCGATAGTAAAAAAATGAGGTTGATATCAGCAGTTTTAAGTGCATCAATCAACGGGCCGGCCTCTTCGGGCGGTATATCTACAGGTAACAAACCATCCACACCCGCCGCCATTGCTTGACGGCTAAACTCTTGGTAACCCATGGCTTCAATAGGATTGATATAACCCATTAGCACCACCGGTGTCTTATTATCAGACTGTCTAAATTCCTTCACTACCGCCAGTGTATCTCGTAAACTGGTGCCTTGTCGTAAGGCCCTTTCATGGGCAAGTTGTATGGTAGGTCCTTCCGCCATAGGATCTGAAAACGGCACCCCCAATTCAATCATATCTGCCCCACTTGCTACCAGTGCATGCATCATTGGCACCGTAATACTAATATGGGGGTCACCACAAACGATATAAGGTACTAACGCTTTACGGCCATCAGCTTTCAAGGTATCCAATTGAGTATTAATTCGACCCAACAAACTCTCCTTTTCTATAATTACCCATTATATTTCGATATGATCAAGCGCCGCCACGGTATGAATATCTTTATCACCCCGTCCCGATAAGTTGACTATAACTATCTCGTCAGACTTCATTGTCGATGCCAACTTAGCAGCATAGGCTAATGCATGACTTGACTCCAGCGCTGGCATAATACCTTCGATCTGAGTCAATTCGCGAAATGCAGCCAATGCCTCGCTGTCCGTGGCTGAAACATAGTTAACTCGCCCAAGATCTTTCAACCAAGCATGTTCCGGACCGACGCCAGGGTAATCTAAACCAGCGGATACAGAGTGTGTCGGCATAATCTGGCCATCGTGGTCTTGGATCAAATAGGTACGATTCCCATGTAGTACACCAGACTGCCCACAGTTAAGTGGCGCAGCATGACGCCCTGTCGCTAAGCCGTCTCCTGCCGCTTCCACACCATACATTGCTACATTATCATCAGACAAAAATGGATGAAACAGACCAATCGCATTAGAACCACCACCGACGCAGGCAACTAACGCATGGGGCATTTGACGAGTTTGTTCCAAGCACTGCCACTTTGCCTCGCGACCTATAATAGCCTGAAAATCTCGCACCAATAGAGGATAAGGATGAGGCCCCGCCACTGTACCGATAATATAAAAAGTACTATCAACGTTGGTTACCCAATCACGCATTGCTTCATTCATTGCATCTTTTAACGTTTTCGAGCCAGACTCCACCGGCACAACGTCAGCACCAAGTAGCTTCATACGATAAACATTCAACGCTTGTCTCTGAACGTCCTCCGCGCCCATAAAAACCTGGCATTCCATACCTAATCTGGCAGCAACGGTAGCGGTTGCAACACCATGTTGGCCGGCCCCAGTCTCAGCAATAACTCGAGTTTTGCCAGCGTATTTAGCCAATAACGCTTGACCAATAGTGTTGTTAATTTTATGTGAGCCCGTGTGATTCAAGTCTTCGCGCTTTAGGTAAATCTGCGCACCACCAATTGACTTAGTCCACCGTTCAGCAAAATACAACGGTGACGGCCGACCAACATAGCGGGCAAGATCTTGATCAAATTCAGCAATAAAGTCTGCATCATGGCGGAGATGATCATATGAGATAGCCAGTTCTTCCAACGCAGACATCAATGTTTCAGAAACGAATTTGCCACCATAAGGACCAAAATGGCCATCTGCATCGGGAAAGTCTCGGTATTGCACCTTGTCTTGCTTAACCACTAAATCTACCTTTTGGATACGTTTTTAATAAAATCTTCCACTTTTTTTCGATCTTTCAGGCCGGGCGATAGTTCAACACCACTACTGACATCAACTGCATAAGGTTTCGCTATGCTCACTGCTGTTGCCACGTTATCTGGGGTCAACCCGCCCGCTAAAATAATCGGCTTAGGGCAATTCACTGGAATCCTGTGCCAATCAAATGATTCTCCAGTTCCCCCTGCTACGCCCTTTTTATAGGCATCGAGTAACAGGCCCTGGGCAGAACAAAATAGTTCAGCTTGCGATAATACATCCATCTCAGGCTTCATGCGTAATGCCTTAATGTAAGGACGCCGAAACTGTTCACAATACCCAGGTGTTTCATCACCATGAAACTGCAGCAGATGCAGTGGAACTTCCGCAATTACTTGGTGAACATAAGCGGAATCCGCATCTACAAATAGTCCAACTAACGACACAAAGGGAGGCAATGACTGAGCAATATTTACCGCCTTTTGTATATCAATTGCTCTAGGACTAGCTGAGTAAAAAACAAACCCCAACGCATCAGCTCCCAATCGAACCGCGTCAACCGCATCCTCGCGTTGAGTGATACCACAAATTTTAACCCGTACCCGTTTCACACCATCGCCAGCTTGCTTAAGAATGGCGCTAATACTAACAGGTTTGGCCTCAATCTGTCTTCAATCTCGCGTCTCTTGGGTCATGAAAGTCGAGCGACAGAGACGAAATATAAAGGACGGAGTTACAGAGCATTCAGCTGCTGTATAATATTCACGACAAGTCTAAGTAGTAATTTTAATCAATTGATAAATATGACAAAAAATGGGGGCCGAAGGGACAACTAGGTAAGTTGTATGCAGGGTCATAAAAGACTTTGACCAAATAAAGTCCATGTGGCGGCGCAGTAATGCCGGCTAAGCGTCTATCTTTAGCCGCTAGTACGTCATTGATCCAAGCAGGTCTTTGCTTGCCAGCTCCAACCGCCATTAATGCACCAGCGAAATTTCTCACCATATGCTGTAGAAATGCATTGGCTTTAACTTCAAATAGGATTAGATCGCCCAGGCGCTTAAACTGAATATAGTCAACTTGGCGTATCGGTGATTTTGCTTGGCAACCAGCAGCTCGAAATGAAGTGAAATCGTGCTCACCAACCAAGTAGTTAGCGGCAACTTGCATTCTTTCCACATCAAATTGCCTGAAATCCCATGTCAGTTCCTTAGCCGACATAGCTGGCCGAGTAGCTCCATTATAAATTACGTAACGATAAACACGACTTAAGGCAGAAAAACGGGCGTGAAAAGTAGCTGATACAGGTTTAGCCCAACGCACTGCAACCGTGTCCGCTAAATTTGCGTTTGCACCCAATACCCATGATCGAGCTGGACGATCAGCAGTCGTGTCAAAATGGACTACTTGATTAGTGCCGTGAACCCCCGCATCTGTACGACCCGCGCAAATCACTTTAATTGGCTGATTAGCTACAACGGAAAGCGCTTTCTCCAATGCTCCCTGTACGGTAGGGATATCCGGATTTTTTTGGACCTGCCAACCATGAAAGGCTGCACCGTTATATTCAACAGCCAACGCAACGCGCTGCACTCCGGCAGGCAGTCGATCGCCTGCAGCAATTTCACCATTAGTCTCATAGGAAGGGCCGCGCGCACTCATAAATTCAGAGAGTCAGTGGACTGACTAAAACAAAGTGTCTGAAATAATAATCAGGCCAGTTTTTGCAATAGCTCCCGCGCGGTATCACACTGGTCATCACTACCCTCGTCCAAAACTTCGTCGAGGATATCTTTGGCGCCCTCTCTATCACCCATATCAATATAGGCCCGGGCGAGATCAAGCTTCGTGGCAACTTCATCTGCATCTGAAACAAAGTCAATATTGTCATCACCTGACAAGTCTTCACTAGGCTGGGAATTATCTTTTTCAATATCATTTATTGTGCTTGCAACTGACTGATCAGATACATCGTCATTACCATCTCTTGTTAAGGTATCACCGCCTAACTCGTCTAGCTCTACCGACTCTTCACCAAAACTAATGCGACTATCAGCAGTATCCGGTGCTTGCTCCAAAGACGAAGGGTCAACAGACAGGTCAAGATCGAGACCACTGGATTCTTCATTATCTCCTAGCTCTGTTGAATGATCGCCGTCGTTAACAGAGGACAAACCACTCAACAGACCGGTATCATCTTGGTCGCCAAACATACTATCAACTTCTTTATCCAGCGCTTTGATATCAACATCACCAATATCAAAATCAAAACCAGGCGCATCACTCGGCGCAGCACTTGCTTTAGCCAATTTGGAGTCGAGGTCCATGGGTTCACTGGGTGCCTCAAGTTCCTCATCGAGAGTCAAATCAAAGTCAAGCTTATCGTCTGAGACGTTTTCATCGACATCTTGCAGCCCCGCATCAGCTATTGAATTATCTACGGCATCAACTAAGTTATCATCCACCCCTAAATCGAGGTCAATAGAAAATTCTTCATCAATACCTAGCGAATCACCAACACCAGTTAAATCTAGCCCCTCTTCCGCTACGGCATCAGTTTGCGCTGTAGTTGCTGAACTAAGAGTTGCTGAGCCAAGAGTTGCTGAAACATGGGCTGAGGGATCGAATTCGCCAGCTGCAGTTAACCCTTTACGTTTTTCAGCTGCGGCGGCGATGGCACCTTCATCTCCCAACGCAATAATATCTGCATATTGCTTATCAAAACCAGCTTGATCTTGGGTCTCAATATAAACTTCAAGTAACTTCTGTCTGACTTCAAGCGCGTTCGGGTTTTTATTGACAGCATCTTGCAGCAAATCAATCGCCTGCTGAAAACGACCGTAGGCGATATAGATATCGGCTTCACCAATGGCATCTGAGGCATCATTTTCAGTTGCTGTGCCGTCATTTGTATCGAGAGAAGAATGGTCTTCACCATCCAAATTAGTTTCAAATTCAGATAAGGCTTCATCAACACTGACAGATCGCTGCTGCGACTCATCCGTAACATCAAGCACCGCATCATCCGTTGGAATGTCGAATTCATTTAACGCATCAATATTATTGTCCATTGGTGTAATAGTTTGCTGTTCAGCAACATTACCCATCGAAGATGGTTCTGCTGTCGGCCCACTAGGCTTACGTCGAGCCATGACAAAGCCCACAACAGCCAGCACTACTGCCAACAAGACACCACCCCAAATCACAGCATTTGCCATTAGCTTATCAATTAAGCCAGATTCGGGCTGCGACAAGGTGCTAATGCTCTCATCAACCACTTCATCGTCGATAATTGGCGATTCACCCAATTCTTCAACCCTATTGTCTCCAACAATTATGCTTTCAGCATCTTCCGGATCCATAGCAGTTGTTGAATCAGGCTGAGCGACACGTGACGTAGTTTCGTTAGACGTGCCAAAAATAGGATCAGTCGCTTCTCCACCTGCCTCAATCACACCTTGCGCAGCAGCGCTCTCACTACCTATTGCCTCAGCATTTGCAATCGTTTGTTGCATTGCTGCCAGCTCCTCATCTTTAAGCTGAATCAGCGTCTGCATAGTAGATACTTGCTCTTCTAAGTCGTATAAGCGATTCTTCAAATCTTCCGCTTCGCGCCGACTGGCCACCAAGTTCTCTTGCGCAATAGCCAACTGATCGGCAAGAGATGCGCCCTCACCTGCACCCGTACCACTACCCTTAGCGGTGCTGTCTTGCGCTGAAGTCGTTAACTTGAGATAACCTTCGCTATATTGTTCGGTATCGTCTTGTGGTACCGAAGAGCGACGACTCGCATCAATCTGTCCTTTTCTACGCCCATCTGAAAACCGTCTATTATCCTGCGCGACAGCACTGACTGCCTCCCGCTGGGGAATTTCTTGGATTTGTTCGAGAGAAGGCACTTGTAGGATACGATCACGACGCAGCAAATTAACGTTGCCATCAATAAAGGCTTCAGTATTCAAGTCTCTTACCGCGATCATGGTTTGCTGTACTGAAACACCGTCGGGCTTCAGCTTAAGCGCCACCTCCCACAAAGTGTCATCCTCTGTCGTTGGTCCATACACGCTGCTCGCAGAATCCCCTGAAGCGCGGGTGTTCGGTGTCGGCGCAAAAGCCGTTTCATTGTAACTTGAATCTACTTCTTCTAGGCCAGAGGTCTGAGTCACTGAAGTAGTAGTTTCCGTTGTGATATCGGCTGCTGTGGTATCGGCTTCTGTTTGAGCCTCTGAGCCCCGTTCAGCATCTGACGATATCTGAGTCGGAATTATTTCTTCAAT
>JANQMK010000229.1 GCA_028280085.1 Pseudomonadales bacterium | reverse complement strand
GCATTGCCAGCTGGATTGGCTCCAACAGGCGTAAGCTCTTTACCCAATTTGGCAGCCTCCTCGGGTGAGACCTTGGCTAAGACATTAGTGACAGGCAAGGACAGGGCTATAGCAGTTACGACACCCGCTAACCTAATGGTATTTCTCTTAAACATAACGCCTTTCCTCATGACAATTTACGCAATAACTGTCTTTAATTTCAATAGAAATAAATTAAAAGCTCACTTTCAGGCTCAAAGATGCAAAATCCCGGTCATGGAAACGGTTAATTGTCTGTTCGACCCTCGTATCAATTATACCGCCGTCATCAGAACCTTGATCAATTCCTTCTAACGTTGTATCAGTCCCAAAGAATTTCGTCACGCCTAGATTCACACTATACTTTTCCAAATAGGTAGCAGTGACGCTCAGTCCCAAAGCAGCACTACCCTCAATGAAAACCGCACCGGGTCCAGGTGCATAACCATCGACATCATAGTTAAAAGAAATAACTGGCATTAAATTGAAACCAGCAAATACATTATTGTAGAACAGTACCAGCCGGTTTCTGATACCCCAAGAAGTTTTTGAGACAAATAGTTCGGATTGACCGGTAACATCGAGAGGAACTCGATCCGTATCTAGTAATAAATTAGGGGCAGCGCTGCCGGCCATTACTTCATCTCTATTTGCCGTATTATCTAAATCAAATATTGGATTCCTATCATACTTTTCTAAATCAGGTAGATAAATGAAACCAACCTCACTGGCCAACACCATCTGTGAAGCTCCCCATATGTCAGCCCAAGAATAGATAAAATTCACCTGTATCTGGTGCATGGGCATTTCAGACCATGTTTCAAGTACATTTTCTGAATTAAGAAATGGATTACATATCACATCCGGACAGTTGGTTATATCTGTCGGAGTACTCGCTGCTTCTGTATAAAGGCCTCTATTTAAAAATGCCGCAAGCGATTGTTGCAAAGGTGCATTCGGACGATAGCTCCATTCTCCTGCTATCGCTAAGCCTTTAAAAAACCCAGACTCAACCGAAGTAGAAAAACTAACACCAAACAAATCAATGTCTTCTGGATAAGCAAAATTATAACCTTGCGATGCAGGCGCAATTAACGTTTGCTGGCTAAACGGCTGATCAGGTGTGTCAGAATATGGATCACTGTATCCAGCTGACGTCGTCGTAATGTTACCTGTCGGTACTGTTCCAAAAGGAATCAATGTTGTCGTTACCAATTCAGGTCTAATAAAGGGTAACTTGCTATGATACTTTATGTAATAAAAGCCAAATTCAGTATTATTTAGCTCTGGCGAAAACCAGCGGATAGCCGCACCAAATTGAAGCTTGTCATCATCTGGTAAGTCATCCTCTAACCTATGCACGACACGGAGATAACTTGGCGCTAAAGCAAGACCAACTTCACCCGCAATAGCGCCTGCTGCCGCTAAACCTGCCGATGCAACTCCTGCCGTTGCTTCTGCTATAGCCGCCTCAGATTCTGCTAAACCCAACCTAATATTCGCTTGTTGATAAGCCCGCAAGACATCTTCAAATTGACCCGGGCCATCAATAAGATGCTCCCCCGTCGTCGCCACAGCATAATTACAGCCTCGACCTGCAAAATCAGCGGGGCCCCAAAACGTACCGCAGGCATCTATCTCGGTACGACGCCAGTCAGTATCTACATAAGCTTCGATTGAGACTTCGTCAGTGAACGCAAAGTTAGCATAAATCTTATCAGTTGGCAGAAAACCTTCTTTAATTTCTGCGCCGGGAGCACGGAACGCCGTCACATCGAACGGATTAATGACATTAATGCCACCTTGAATAAATAAACTTTCCCCCCAACTAATTACCTGTCGGCCGATCCGAACTGAGAGTGGCCGATTACCAACGAAAAAGTCACCGTAAACAAACGCATCCAACACATTAGCCCCACTACCGCTCTCATCAACCGCCGCATCGGGAATCTCACGGTGGCTCATCTTATCGTCTTTAAGAACGCTATCATACCAATAGCGGCCGCGAATAAACGCGCCATAATGTTGATAACTCAGTTCCAGATCATGAGAGCCTTTAAATACTGTGGCGATAGCGTCACCTTTATCAAAGTTCAAGTTGCCATCGTCATAGTTTGCGCTGTTCTTCGAACCACCATTAACCACTGCGGTCAAGTCACTTGCTGGATCTTGAAGACGCCATTGACTTCCAATTGATAGGGTCGAGTCTAACTGGCCGCTAACCGATCCCCAGTTAAATTCATAAGCCAGAGCGTTGGGCGCCATAACAGCGAGATGGGCCATCATGGCTAGGTGAATAGCGTTAACTCGCTTATCACGGCAGCCACCATGTTTAACTCCACAACTATATCTACTAGTAACGTTAGAACTCTCGCTACAACATTTTAGTTTAGTGCTCATAAAAGCAACTCCGTTTAATGTTGGTTATATTCTCGATGTCAATATACCCATCAGCGCTGGATGTTATTGTTAACCCTCGCTCACTCACTTGGACCTAGTCGCACCATATTAAACTTTTGTTTTTCACTATCGTTTTTCGCTACAGTTTTTCACTACCATTGCTAGCCCTTAACATTCGATTTCCACTTTACGCTAACACTAACAAAAGCAGAGTCAAACCGTTCCGCTAATCAGAATGCATTATAGTCAACAAACCATGTTTGTTATGTCTTAAATTAGTTTTTATCTAGCTAACTGTTTTTATTTATACTGGTCTGTATCGTCTCTAGTTATTTATTGTCGTTATCTATCGATTGTCTTTAACATTATTGTCTTTAACATCTTTATGGTATTTTCCCAAAGCATGTATCAATATCGATTACCATTTTCAACGGCAAGTTTTACCTCTCAATACGTATCTCAATATCTCATTCATAATCTGCGTCCACATATTGTGATCGAAACGAGACACCATGAACTTTACCTCAACTGCCATTCAAGAGAACACGGAACAAAACAACATCCGCCCCGTTCTACAAACTTATAAAAAATTACGTTTATTTTGTAACAACCACAAATTGTAGTAGTCGGTAGCTGTAAAGATAGGCGCCCCCCTTTTACTAAGTATATAGCATAAGGCCTGTTATTTTGGGTAACTATTTTTAATTAAAAAATATATCGGAATGTCCGTAGTACCAAGGAATAAAGTCCAATAATGCACGCCTTTCTTAATAATAACATCAGCGTAAGGAATAAATTCCGTTACTTTGTTCTCACCATGTTGTCTAATTACCCGTTTAGCCCTATACAACCGCGGCAATTGTTTATTAAATAATATTCAAAGTTAGCTAAGAATAACTAGACTAATCAGTAATAATACCGACAACCGTTACGAACAATCGCAAACCAAAGAGAAATATTATGTCTCGCCATCAGTCTCATAATCACATTGCGATTATTAGCGCCGCTCGCACTCCCTGCGGCTGCTTTAATGGCAGCTTAAAAGCAGTGGATGCTACCACACTGGGCGCCACGGCTATCAAAAAGTGTCTAAGAAATGTCAACATCAATAGCGAATACATTGATGAAGTGATCATGGGTTGCGTCCTGCCGGCGGGGCTCGGTCAAGCACCCGCACGCCAAGCCGCATTGCAAGCGGGTTTATTAGCATCAACGGGCTGCACGACAATAAACAAAGTATGTGGCTCTGGTATGAAGGCGACCATGCTAGCGCATGACATTATCACGGTAAACGGTCAGGGGCTCGTCTTAGCCGGCGGTATGGAAAGTATGAGCAATGCACCTCAACTGATTGCTGCAGATAAAACACTCCCAATTGACGATCGACGAGACGTGAAACGCCATTTATTTCTGGACGGCTTGCAGGATGCAGAGACAGGCGACTTAATGGGCCAATACGCACAAAACATGGCTGACCAAGCTGGTTATACCCGTCAGCAGCTCGATGCTTTCGCGCTAAAATCCTTGACACGCGCCAACCAAGCAATTGCTAACGGCAACTTTCATGACGAAACCGCGCCAGTTAATGTTGAAACGGACCAAGGCGAAGTCACCATCTACCATGACGAACAGCCCAGATTAGCTGACCCAGAAAAAATTCCACAGCTCCAACCCGCGTTTAAAGAAAACGGAACAATTACGGCCGCCAACAGTTCTTCTATTTCTGATGGCGCATCCGCCTTACTATTGACGGATACCGAATCGGCCTTAGCCCAGGGCATCACACCCTTAGCGACTATTGTTGGTCACACCACACACTCACAACACCCAAGCCTATTTACGACAGCTCCTATTAGCGCTATCAACAAGTTACTTGAAAAAGTGGGCTGGCAAAAAGAGCAAGTAGATCTATGGGAAATCAACGAGGCTTTTGCACTTATCACCTTACTCGCTGTCGATGCTTTGCAGCTTGATATAGAAAGAGTTAACATCAACGGCGGCGCTTGTGCCTTGGGCCATCCGTTGGGCTCCAGCGGCAGCAGAATCATTGTGAGTCTCATTTATGCGTTGCGAGCACGTAATCTCAAAAGAGGTATTGCCTCGCTCTGTATCGGCGGAGGGGAAGCTACCGCTATCGCCATTGAAGTCATTTAAAATGTGACGACTAAACACCATAACCGTAACTGTAATATGGCATTAAAACCGTTACTTTAAAACCGAACCTGTAAAGGTACGTAGCCAAATAGTGCGTTAATATGGTGCAAAAACGCATGCTTGCCATAACGCATCCAACCCAAGTCAATAATGTTAGAGACTGTTTGATAAGTTTCTACCATAGCGTCAAGATCGTCGGGGGCAGGTGTTTGTTGATGGTAGATAATATCTACTAATGACAGCCAGGTTTGGCTCGCTCCCATAATATAGTACGGCCAAACTTGCTGCATTTCTATCGGCCAAGCCACGTCGCTGGTATCCGCAATTGTTTGATTTGAAAGATCAGTCAAATCTTCAAACGCCATGCTTTCTAACAGCTCCATTGCCAACAGCTCATTCAACAAATCGTGCTGGCGGATGGCGGCATAAATATTACTAGCGTCACTGACGCTGCTGTAGAATATAAAGCTAAACTGCGCGCCTTTATCGTCTCGGTGAGCGCGCCGATGAAAACGCCATAACTCAATACCTTCACGGTATTGAGTTAGGATAGGCAAGATGACCTGGTGGGCTAACAGTAAATCATAATGCCAGGCCGCTGGTTCAGACTCAGGCCAGCTTTTCTTAAACCTGACATACCACCAATTCTTTGGTATAGCACGATGTGGCTCAACATCGGCATCCTTAATTTCCGGCCGAGAGAGCGACGACACCGTTTCTCGTTCTGGCATCAAAGCACAACCCTGTACCAATACAATGGTAGCAATTATTAGGCGGACTTTATCAAATACTTCTTTCATCTCATAAAAATAGCCGATCCTAGTGAAACTGCTCAGCTTTACCTGCCGTCGCTTAGATGGCCTGGATAATCTGAAAACTCATTAAGAGATAATTAGGCCCCCTGCCTACTCCCGCCGCTAAGGCTAGTTTCAAAGGCACCAGGCTCTGTGCGTATAAACCCCGTTGAGCGTTTCTCTTATTTATTATTCAGAGGTTCCCTATAGTTTAGTAGCACTAGGTTTATTAGTGCTAGGTTTATTATTCGAATTAGCAATTTAGCTTTATTTTGTTTAAGACAGCAATCGACGCTTATCCTATACTTTGTAGATAGTTCTATCCTTTAATCTGGAATCAGCAAAGACCAATGCCTATCAATAAGGACGAGCTGGTAAAAATGGTGGATGAGGTACCTGCCTTTCCAGCCAGTGTACATAAAATTTTAGACATTACCTCTAATACCGACTGCTCTCCTAAAGAACTGGTAGCTATTATTGAGCATGACCCTATTTTAACCATCAAGGTACTTAAGCTCGTCAATTCCGCCTATTTTGGCCTTTCAAGAGAGGTGACTTCCGTCAACCACGCTGTGGTTTACGTCGGTATCAATACCATAAAAAATGTGGCCATTAGCGTCGCTACCGCCGGTGTGTTACCTGACAAAAATAAGGCGGGTTTGGATATGGACGCGTTCTGGCTCCATTCTTTGTCAGTTGGTGTCATCGGGCGTCTACTTGCAAAAAAGCATGCTGTGCCACAAACGCAACAAGCCAATTACTTTGTCGCCGGTCTTTTACACGATATCGGCAAGGTACTATTTGCTCACTTTAAACCTAACGATTACAAACCTGTACTAGACACCAAGGCTCGAGTCCCCGCGCCTTTGTTCAAAATTGAAAGAAAAATGCTCGACGTCACTCATTCACAGCTCGGCGGTATGCTAGCAGAAAAATGGCAGCTGCCACCTGATTTGATTAAGGCTATTAGAAACCACCATCGCATCGGCAAAATATCAGACCCCTGTGATATTGAAATTGCTATATCTGCTGCCAATAAGATTAGCCACTATGTGGAGGAAAAACAGCATGATATAGAAGCTCAGGTTCCCAAAATTAGCGAAGTCGAAAGCGAGTGGTTGGGGCAATCTATTGAAGACGTCATTCACTCGTTAGATAACCTTGAAGAAGAGATAGATCGAGCAAAAGCATTTATCAACATATAATCAGATATAAAGGACCACTAATGTGATTATTCGATTAAGAGGCGTGAGGGGTTCAATACCGGTACCAGGACCAAATACCGTGAAATATGGCGGCAATACTACTTGTTTGGAAATCATTACCGATGAGAAAGAAAAAATCGTTATTGATAGTGGCAGTGGTATTCGACAGCTTGGGCTCGACCAAATGGCAGAAATGCCTGTGACAGTTAACTTATTTATTACCCATACTCATTGGGACCATATTCAAGGCTTGCCATTTTATACGCCGCTATTTGTACCCGGTAATAAAATTAACATCTACGGTGCATTTGATCCTGTCTATCGCAAAGACATCAGAGAAATTCTGGCAGCACAAATGGAATACTGTTATTTTCCAGTACGTGAATCAGAACTCAATGCAGATATTACCTACACAAGCTTGCAAGAAGGGGAACCTGTTGTCATCGGTTCAACTCAAGTCACGCCAATATTGCTGAATCATCCAGTACTTAACTACGGATATAAAATAGAGTCTAACAACAAGAAATTCTTTTTTACCGGTGATTACGAGCCGGCAACCAATATTTATGACGAAGCCGATGACGGTTACGCCTTATATCAAGAAATGGTGGATAAACAAAACGAAATTATTACTCAATTTATCTACGAAGCTGATGCGGCCGTCATGGACGCTCAATATACTAAAGAAGAGTACGTAACCAAAAAAGGTTGGGGACATGGTACTTATGACAGTTGCATCGCACTAGCTAAAAAAGCCAAGGTCAAGCAGCTCTTTCTCACTCATCACGATCCTACACGGACTGACGATCAGTTGGACACTATCTTCGATGATCTCAAAAACACTTACCCGGATGAAGACGGCTTTATCTTGTCACCGGCAAAGGAAGGTATTGAAATAGTACTTTAGTGTCATAATACGAATATGTACATACAAATATTTTAATAGCTTAGTTAAACTGTATTAATATAGTATGGAGACAACAGTACAAAAGTCTATAATGCTCCTAAAGATAGGTCTGCCAAAAAGTGCTTAAAAAGTACCAAAATAATAACAATGGTAGCGTAGTAATATTTTTAAAAAGATAGTAAATGGACAATTTATGGACACAAAAACACCAGTTGTTGCAATTATCGAAGACGACCCACCAGTCTTGCAGATGTTGGATATTTTGCTCAAAAGCGAAGGCTACGACACCGTCATTTACGAGAATCCCAAGCCTTTTCTCTCAGACATTAAAAACCTCAACATCAACTGCATTTTGTCTGACGTCTGTATGCCAGGCCTCACTGGGCTTGAGATGCAACAAAAGCTGAAGGAATTTAACATTGTTGTGCCGGTTATTTTTCTGACTGGCAAAGCCGATGTAAAAATGGCGGTACAGGCCATGCGTGATGGTGCCGTTGAATTTTTAGAAAAGCCGGTTGTGGCAGAAACTTTATTTGAATGTCTAAAAGATGCCCTGACTATAGACGCGGAATTAACAGAAAGAACGATAGCCGCGAAAGAATTTTCAGAAAATTATCAATTGTTAACGAAACGAGAAAAAGAAGTCTTAGCCCTTATTGTTGAAGGTTCAACCAATAAGTCTATCGGTGCTCAACTCAACATCGCCGAAAGTACGGTCGAAATACATCGCTCGCGCGTTATGAAAAAGAGCAACGCTAAAAACTGTGCCCATTTAATCCGTATGGTACTCACATCTGGTATAGGCCTGACGCCTGAGACACACAGTTATCAGGCTAGGTTAAGCACTTAGTTATTACCCCATTCTCTTTACAAAAGAATGAACTGCCTTAGTCGCTAATGGCAGTTCTTGGCTATAAATCACTAAAGTACATAACGACAAGTAGACCATTTAAAACTAACAAATACACTATTTCCAAATATACCTCTATGAACATTAATGGCGAAGCCTATCGTACTATTTGGTACGACGAAGACGAACAATCAGTCAAGATTATTGACCAAACCAAATTGCCCCATGAATTGACAGTTGTGGCGCTTAACAACGTAGACGCCGTGTGCCACGCCATCACTAGCATGCAAGTCCGCGGCGCGCCTTTGATAGGAGCAACAGCCGCCTACGGCATAGCCCTAGCCTGCCAAACTAATGGGTCAACAGAACATATAA
>JANQMK010000216.1 GCA_028280085.1 Pseudomonadales bacterium | reverse complement strand
CTATAGATTCAAGTGCAAAAGGAAGACTCAGCTCAGCGTAAACAGCCTTTGATGATCCCGCTGTTGGCTCTTCAGGCAACGCGGCAAACCGCAGCATTTCTTCACGATGTATTAACGCAAAACAGGGCTGCAGGGCACTATCCATTAACCCTGGATGCATAATATATTGGTCTTGTGTTTCAATAACGGCCGCAGGTATGCCAACCGTTGCCAAGACTTGATTGTTACCAAATAAAATCTCATTAACGCCGCGGAAACCCGCACCAAGCTCTAAACCCATTAACGCCAATATCTGGTAGAAAGGTTCGGCAGCTAGGGAAGCTTGATTTATCTCGGCTTGCAGCGCCGCGATATGACTAACCGACGACTCGGATATCGTTGGCAATTGACTTTTAATATCAGCAATGCCTTGAGAATGAACAACATCTTCCCCAGAAGTGTCTGAGAGAGAATAGATGTCATAACGAATCTGTCCCTCTTCTTCCAACATGAGACGAATATGAACATCTTTTTCTACATCTCCAACTATAATTGGTCGAGCCCACACGACTTGACTGATGTGTATGAACTTACCGTCAGCGAGATACGCTGCCGCTTTCGCTAGCGCTGCCCGCGCCATTTCTAAGTGCGCTACGCCAGGTAGAATTCTACTGCCTTTTACTTGATGATCGTCCAGAAAAAACTCTTTGCCCGTTAAACGGGTGGTAAAGCGTTGTTCATATAAATCAGAGGTATTTTCTTGCAGTAAAGGATGCGGATTGGCTGTTGTTCTACGCTCGGTACTATTTACCTTTACCTGCCTGTCCACCTGACGGGTTAATTCATCGGGTTCTGAAATCCAATACCGAGTTTGGTCGAAGGGGTACCCAGGCAAACCGGAAAGACGCCTAAACCTTAGCTGATCGGCGTGATTTGCCCAATCGATATCCGTACCATTTACCCACAGTTCTGCCAATTGTTTAAAGTTCTGCTCTGCTATTAGCCGACCGATAAACTGCTTGCCTGCGATGATATCGCCAAAACTGAGTCGTTTCTGTTTACCCACCACACCTTGAAAAACAGCTGCCGAAAGTTGATTCTGTAACACTGATTTAAGTTCGGCTAGTAAGCTTTCTCGACTATCAACAACAATCGCTAGTCGATGTGACATGGCTACCCGACCCACCTGATAGGTATATAAAAGGTTCGTCAAATCAATATCATTATTTGCCTCAATATAGTGAAGCACATCCTCAACATAACGGATAAGTTGATTAGCCGACTTGGCAGACAACACCAATAAGCCTGCCGTAAATTCGTATTTTTCTACATGATCGCGCTGTCGCAGCATGGGCTGATCTTGATACTCTTCAATCACCACATGGGCATTAGCGCCACCAAATCCAAATGAACTGACACCAGCTCGGCGCGGAAGGGCTCTGCCCTGTTTATCATTTGATGGCTGCCAAGGCTGATTTTCTTGTACGACATAAAATGGGCTGTCCGAAAAATCGATGTAGGGATTTAGTTCCTCACTGTGTAAACTTTTTACTAAGGTTTTGTGTTTCAACTGCAGTAACACTTTGATTACCCCAGCGATACCAGCGGCTAGTTCTAAATGCCCGATATTTGTTTTCACTGAACCCAAACCACAATGGGCTGTATTGCCGCCAAAGCTAACGGTTTGCTCATGCTGAGTTTGATCATATAGCGTTTCAAATGCTATTTTCAGACCGTTAACTTCAATAGGGTCGCCCAGCGCTGTGCCCGTGCCATGCGCTTCGATATAACCCACACTGCGGGGATTGACCCCTGCATTGCTGTAGGCGGCAACTAATAATGCAGCTTGGGCTTGAGGATTGGGTGACGTCAGTGAATTCGCTCGGCCACCATGGTTTTCAGCACTGCCGCGAATCACGCCGTAGATATAATCCCCGGATCGTTGTGCAGCATTCAGTGGTTTCAATAGCAGCATCCCTACGCCTTCACCACGAACGTAGCCATTGGCTTGTGCCGAAAATGTTTTACAGCGGCCATCTTGACTCAACATACCCGCTTTATTAAAAGCAATGTGCATACTGGAAGCCACCAGCACATTAATACCACCGACAATCGCGGCTTCGCAGCCATTGCGAATGGCCTCAACCCCACGATGGATGGCAACCAGTGCGCTGGAACAGGCCGTCTCTATCGGTTCACTCGGACCATGCAGATTAAGGAAATAACTCATTCTATTCGGTCCGACCGACGGGACCTCCCCGGTGGCAGAGTAACCTTCTATGGATACATTGGCTTGTCTAGCCAACTCACTGTATCCACAGCCCATAATGCCAACATAAAGTGCCGTGTTGCTGCCCGATAGCTCTTGCGCTGAATAGCCCGCATCCTCTATAACCCGCCAAACGTAGGTCATTAATAGTCGATGTTGTGGGTCCATCAATTGAGCTTCATGGGATGAAATGCCAAAAAAATTCGGATCGAACGTATCAACACCTTCAATAAAGCCACCCCACTTTATATTAGTCTTGTTCTCTTCACTAAAGGGATCGCCATAGCATGCGCGCCAATCCCAACGACTTGCCGGGATTTCATTAATACAATCTTTGCCTTCAAGGAGGTTTTGCCAAAATATTTCCAGATCAGGCGCCATAGGGAAACAACCGCTCATACCGACAACAGCTATGGCATTGTCAACACCTTCAGCAGACTGATCGACCACCGGTTTATTAGGCCCTGTACGGTTTAGTCGTTGGCGTTTCTTCAATTGAGGAATAGGCGTGTTTTGCTCCAAGGGCTGTTCAGCTACCGCAGATGTC
>JANQMK010000176.1 GCA_028280085.1 Pseudomonadales bacterium | reverse complement strand
TGCCGGCCTATGCCGACTTTGCTACCAAAAGATCATTTGCCGCCTCAGATTGACCCTAGAAAACTTGCGGCTACAGGGAGTAGTTTGACCGGCGTTATTCTATTTGAACACGTTAAAAGGCTTGATTCAGCGGTGGTTGGCCGCGGTGATGATCATATAAATGTCGCCCTAAATTTTGGTTTACATGCCGAGGGCTTTTTAACGGTGTCAGGGCACGCCACAGCTGCCGTCATTGTGCAATGTCAGCGCTGTATGCAATCCATGGACCTTGTGTTGGAAGCACCGTTGAATTTAGCCGTGGTAAAAACCGAAATCGAGGCTAAACAGTTGCCATCTGATTTAGAGCCATTGATTGTAGCGGCGGATAAAGTCAATACCGCACATATGATAGAAGAGGAGCTATTATTAGCATTACCTTTTGTTAACTACCATCCAACGGGTGCTTGCCAGTTGGACTATGATTTGAGCGGCAAAGCAGGTTATTCTTTGTCTAGTGGTGGCGCAGTCTCGGTTAGCGGTGATGATAGCGATAAAGCTGATGATCAGATTGGTGAGCAAGGGCCTAATAAAAAGGAAACACCGTTTTCTATATTGGAGCGACTAAAAGGTAAATTACCTAAATGATTAATGGTCTGAAGCCTAAAATAGTTTAAAAATGATACCGCCCGTGAGGGCATTAGAGTAGGAGTATTCACCATGGCAGTTCAAAAAAGCAAAGTCACTCGCTCGCGACGTGGACAACGACGTTCACATGATGCCTTGACCGCCACCACCTTGTCTGTTGATACCACCACTGGCGAAAAACACCGCCGCCATCATATAACTGCTGATGGTTTTTATCGTGGTAGAAAAGTTTTAGATATGCAAGACGACGACTAATTCTGCTTTACAGTCCTTTATTTGAGCACTGTTAATTTGAGTGACACAATTCGAGTTGCAGTCGACGTCATGGGTGGAGACCACGGCCCGGCGTTGACTGTACCCGCCGCTTTGCAAGTGTCCAGAGAATTAGCTTTTCTCGAACTGATCTTAGTTGGCGATGCCGCACAAATAAAACCTTACCTCCAACCGGCTGAGTCGGATGTTTTAGATAGGGTCGTACTCAAGCCAGCATCACAAATTGTTGCGATGAACGAGAAGCCGTCAGTCGCTTTGAGGAGTAAGCAAGACTCTTCCATCCATATTGCCATGCAGTTGGTAAGAGACGGCCAAGCAGATGCCGTGGTCAGTGCTGGTAATTCGGGCGCTCTTATGGCGATTGGCCGGCATATTTTAAAGATGTTACCTGGTATTGATCGACCAGCAATGTGCGCGCAAGTACCTGATGTCAGTGGGCATTGTTATCTATTAGACCTAGGCGCCAATATCAATTGTTCGTCTGATCACTTATATCAGTACGCCATTATGGGTTCAGTGGTCGCCTCTGTCGTTGATAAAATTGACCAACCCAAAGTGGGCTTACTGAATGTGGGCAAAGAAGATATTAAAGGCAATGAGCAGATTAAATTAGCGGCGCGTTTATTAGAAGAAAATAGCCGAATTAATTACATCGGTTATGTCGAGGCGGATAAAATTTTTGAACATGTGGCGGATGTTGTTGTCTGTGATGGGTTTGCTGGCAACGTGGTACTGAAGGCCAGCGAGGGGGTGGCTTATCTTATTAAGCACAAAATTACGGATATTGTTAATCATTCCTGGTACAGTGGTTTGATGAAAGCATTAGTCGCTCCTTTGATAAAGGTAATAGGTGTTGAGATAGACCCGGGACGTTTAAATGGTGCGAGCCTCTTAGGTCTTCAGGGTAGTGTTGTGAAAAGTCACGGTGCAGCCAGTCAAGAGAGTTTTGCCAGCGCCATAAGGCTCGCCGTTGAAGAGGCCAATAAGAATGTGCCGCAATTAATTAATCAGCAGTTACAGATTATTGGTTATTGAATTAGGGATATGCCAGGCGAAAGGCAACTCAGGTACATTAGTGTGAGTTTTTGTAATCTAATATCCCATTGGTTAGATCTACTGTTACGCAGATAACAAAATAAGTAGTAGCAGTAAAGGAGTAGAGGCAATGATTAGAGACAATATAGGTTTTGTATTTTCTGGCCAAGGCTCGCAAAAAATCGGTATGTTAGCTAATTTGGCGAAAACCTCCAGCGTTGTTCAAGAAACTTTTTCTGAAGCATCGGACGTGCTTAGCTATGATATGTGGCATCTAGTGCAACAAGGTAGTCAGGAGGAATTAAACTTAACGGAAAAAACACAACCCGTATTGTTAACGGCAAGCGTGGCAATATGGCGTGTATGGAACGCTACTGAAGGCGTGCCTATGCCGCGTTTGATGGCAGGCCATAGTTTGGGTGAATATTCCGCTTTAGTTGCCGCTGGCGTGATTGCGTTTAGTGACGCTGTTAAGTTGGTTGAGCTACGCGGCAGATTTATGCAGCAAGCCGTGCCAAAGGGAGCTGGTGGTATGGCTGCTGTCATTGGTTTGGATGGTGATACCATTTCTTCGGCCTGTCGCGACGCTGCGTTGGATGAGGTGGTTGCTCCTGTTAATTTTAATGCGCCAGATCAAGTGGTCATTGCAGGCACAGCGGCTGCCGTCAATCGAGCTGTTTCACTCTGCAAAGACGCAGGAGCCAAAAAGGTATTGCACTTACCGGTAAGTGCGCCGTTCCACACTGATCTCATGCGACCGGCTGCAGAACAGCTAAAGAGCCATATAGCTGCGGCAACTTTTTCTGAGCCGAATATCCCTGTTGTGCAAAACGTACATGCGAGTATTGAAACACAGGTTGAGAAGATTAAAGCACTGTTGGTAGAGCAAATTTATCGGCCAGTACAATGGGTAAATTGTGTGAAGTTCATGTCGACACAAGGTATTGCCGCACTGATAGAATGCGGGCCAGGCAAAGTATTATGTGGATTGAATAGGCGTATTGATAAATCCATACCCACTTATTCCATCGAAGAATCCGATCTTATAAAAAAAGCGGCTCAAGCCCTGGCCTAGTGGCGGTGATATAATCAAGCTGGCAATCGGTTGGATAATCTTCGGTTGTGTAATAGCGTTTGAATCGGTATTTTAATGAATGCATTTGAGTGAACAATAGGTAATTGATATGGATTTCGAGGGAAAGATAGCGTTGGTGACTGGCGCAAGCCGCGGTATTGGGCGTGCTATTGCAGAAGATTTGGGTAAGCATGGTGCATTCGTTATTGGTACCGCGACATCTGATAATGGCGCGGAACACATTTCGGCGGCTTTGCGTGATGCTGATATGAAAGGCGTCGGTATGACTTTAGATGTTACTTCAGATGAGGCTGTTACAGAAGTCTTAAAGCAAATCCAAGATAAACATGGCGCGCCGACTATCTTAGTAAATAACGCGGGTATTACGAAAGATAATATCTTAATGCGTATGAAGACAGATGAATGGTCCTCGGTTATCGATACTAACTTAAACGCCATTTTTCGTTTAAGTAAAGCCTGTGTGCGGGGCATGTATAAAGCTCGTTGGGGTAGAATAGTTAATATTGGTTCAGTGGTAGGTGCCATGGGCAATATTGGACAGGTTAATTATGCAACGACGAAAGCGGGCGTTGAAGGTTTTACCCGGTCGTTGGCGAAAGAACTAGGTGGCCGCAACATTACCGTTAATACTGTGGCGCCAGGCTTTATTGATACTGATATGACCAAGGCTTTGCCGGATGCAAGCCGTGAAGCCATCATGTCTCATATTGCGTTAGGCAGACTTGGTCAACCGGAAGAGATTGCAGCAGCGGTTACTTTTTTATCGAGCTCTGCCGGCGCCTATATTACGGGCGAGACAATTCATATCAATGGTGGTTTATACATGGGTTAACTCGTTGAATATTTATAAAAAATTTTAATTTTTGACTAGATGATTACATTCGATGTAAATCACTGTAAAATGCGCCTCGAATTGTCTAGAGTAACTGCTACTATATTGCGCAACACTATGGATATTGCGTGGTTTGAGGTGCTGACGTCAAATTATAATCGGGTCGTAATGTATGATCGGGTTATAAATAGTTCTATAACACGGTAAATAGTTCTACTCGTTTAGCAGCTTATGTCATATTAATACTGGCGTATTGGGGCATTGCTTAATGTATTGTATGCTGCGCGTACATCAACACTTTGTTTGAAAACAAGTATGAAGGAGTCAAAGACGTTATGAGTAGCGTTGAAGAAAGAGTTAAGAAAATTGTCGCAGAACAGCTCGGGGTAAAAGAAGAAGAGGTACAAAATTCTGCTTCTTTCGTTGAAGATTTAGGCGCTGATTCTTTAGACACTGTAGAACTCGTGATGGCACTAGAAGAAGAGTTTGAGACAGAGATTCCCGATGAAGAGGCTGAGGCAATTACGACTGTTCAGCTGGCCATTGACTACATTAATGCGCATCTATAAGCGCGGTGCGGTTGATTCATAATTGTAGGATAATAGCGATTACGTAATAAAAAGATGAAAGCACGTCGCTTTTAGTAGCTCTCTGCTCCAGTGACGATTTCTTAATAAACAGATACTATCATGATGAGAAGCCGTGTCTATTAAAAAATAGAGCGGCTTTTTGTCTTTATAGTGCCGCGGCTGAATTACCTCAAAAGGCGATTGAAATAATATAAAAAAGAGTTTTTTTGCATAACCGGTCAAGGAGTGAAAGTTGGCACAAAGAAGAGTGGTTGTCACGGGTTTAGGTTTAGTCTCCCCTTTAGGCAATACTGTTTCAGCTAGCTGGGAGGGTATTATTAATGGTAAAAGTGGTATAGGCCTAATAGATAAGTTTGATACAACGAGCTATACGACTCGTATTGGTGGAAGCATTAAGAACTTTGATGTTAGCCAATATATGGATGCCAAAGATGAACGCCGAATGGATGAATTCATTAAGTATGGCGTTGCCGCTGCGGTTCAGGCTGTTGAAGATTCTGAACTTACAGTGAGTGAAGCGCTTGCTCCTCGCGTAGGTTGTGCTATCGGCTCGGGTATTGGTGGTATCAGCTCCATAGAAAACCAGTATGATATTGTTAAAACCAAGGGGCCGAGGCGAGTCTCGCCGTTTTTTGTGCCTGGTTCGATTACCAACATGGTAGCAGGCCAAATCTCCATACGTTACAACATGCAAGGCCCCAATATAGCAGTCACTACAGCGTGTACGACCGGTACCCATAATATTGGATTAGCGGCCCGTATGATCGCCTATGGTGATGCAGACGCCATGGTGGCAGGTGGTGCTGAAATGGCTACCACGCAAACAGGACTGGGCGGGTTCGCTGCCTCACGAGCGTTGTCTACTCGCAATGATGCGCCCACTGAGGCGAGTCGCCCCTGGGATGTGGATCGAGATGGTTTTGTTTTGGCGGATGGCGCTGGCATGCTGGTGTTAGAAGAATATGAAATGGCAAAGCAACGTGGCGCTAAAATCTATGCTGAATTGAAAGGCTTTGGTATGAGCGCGGACGCTTATCACATGACGTCACCCTCAGAAGACGGTGCCGGCGCGATTGCTTCCATGCGCAATGCGTTGCATGATGCCAAGCTTAATGCAGATGCTGTTCAATATATTAATGCCCATGGTACATCGACTAAAGCAGGGGATTTGTCGGAATGTATTGCCGTTAAATCGACTCTAGGTGATGCGGCCAACAAGGTTGCCATAAGCTCAACAAAATCTATGATTGGACATTTGTTAGGGGCTTCCGGTGCGGTTGAAGCAATTTTTAGTATTTTGGCTATCCGTGACCAGGTGGCGCCCCCAACTATCAATTTGCACCAGCCCGATGACGGTTGTGACCTAAATTTTGTGCCTAATCACGCCCAACAAATGAGCATTGATGTGTCACTGTCTAACTCGTTTGGCTTTGGTGGCACTAATGCTAGCTTAATATTTTCCAAACTGTAATTATTATTCAGTAATTATCTAAGATAAACGGTTCGCTTTATTCTGCGTGTGGTCGGCGATGCTTGATAAGCCTGTCATTATTGTTAATGGTGAGTCGCAAGATCAGATTCCGGTGACTGATCGTGGCTTTCATTATGGTGATGGAGTGTTTGAGACCATACTTGTTAAGTGTGGGCAACCGTTTCTATTGCAGCATCATCTGGAGCGTCTATGTCATGGCTGCAGTCGCTTAAAGATCAACATATCACTAACTGATATAACGCGAGATATAGAGCAAGCTCTAACATCTATTGTAGATCACATCGCTTTCGATCATATATTAAAAATTATTGTAACCCGCGGTTCTGGTACGAGAGGATATCTGCCTGCTACAGATCATATAGCAACTCGCGTTATTATTTTGTCGGCCTCGACTGAGCCAGCGCCGCAACATCAGCAGGGTGTTCGGGTCAAGCTATGTGAGACTAAGTTGTCACGTAACCCGTTGACGGCGGGTTTAAAGCATCTCAATCGACTAGAGCAGGTTATAGCTCGCAGTGAATGGACTGAGCCAGCAATTGCAGAGGGGTTAATGTGTGATGAGTATGACAATGTCATTGAAGGCACAATGAGTAATGTGTTTTTAGTAAAAGACGATACCATTATTACCCCTCGATTGGACTATAGTGGCGTTAAAGGTGTGATGCGTAGCGTGTTATTAAATACCGCGTTACCCGCACTCGGTATTTCTACTAAAGAATCGACTATTACGTTGGATGCATTGCTTAGTGCAGATGAAGTATTTCTTAGTAATAGTGTTTTTGGGATCTGGCCCGTTATAGCACTCGAGCATAAACAGATATGGCAACAAGGTGTGGTCACACAGCGAGTCCAAGCTGAGATAGCGAAACTAATGAAAGTCCATAGAGATGGTAACCATAGAGATGATAAATAGACGCGCTGGCTTTGCTCTAGTTGTCATGCTGTTTTTATCGATGGGCATTTTGCTCTGGTACGCGTGGTCAGCACTGGAAAATTATATTGAAACTACTGGCTTAACGATTGCTGAAGAGCAATTACTCTACCATGTCAAACCCGGTGCGAACTTGACAGGAGTAGCAGCAGATCTTGCTGACAAGGGAGTTATAGCTCATTCCCTACCTTTGGTGTTTTATGCGCGAGTTAACAACTTAACATCTATTAAAACTGGCGAATATCAGTTTCAACACGGTGTGCCATTATTGTCATTGTTGCAACAGCTCAACGATGGTGATGTGACAGAGTATCGGGTTACGTTGTTAGAAGGGTGGAACATATCGCAGGTGATGGCAGAGCTGGGGCGCCAAGAAAAACTCAAGCACCAGTTGGCAGGTTTAGACGATAAACAAATTATTAAGTCACTAGGGTTAGATATCACCCATCTCGAAGGTCAGTTTTTTCCTGATACATACTACTATCACGTTGGTACGACTGATACAGCGATATTGTTAAGAGCCTATCAGCGGATGCAGCGAATATTTAATGAATTATGGCCACAAAGGGCGGCAGATCTGCCTTATAAGTCGCCCTATGAAGCGTTGATTATGGCTTCTATTGTAGAAAAAGAAAGTGGTTTAGTGGCGGAGCGAGCGCGCATCGCCGGCGTTTTCGTTGAGCGTCTACGACGTAAAATGCGCCTGCAGACTGATCCTACCGTGATTTATGGTTTGGGAAAAAGTTATAATGGTAATCTGACGCGCAAACACCTTAAAATGCCTACGCCTTATAACACTTACACGAACTCTGGCTTGCCACCGACGCCTATTGCCATGCCCAGCGCAGGTGCCATCGCAGCGGCACTTAACCCTGAGGTAGAGGGTTACATTTATTTTGTCGCTAAAGGTGATGGCAGCCATCAGTTTTCCAAGACCTTGGCGATGCATAATAAAGCAGTGAAAAAGTATCAGATTCAGCAACGAGCCAGCAATTATCGCTCAAGTCCTGGTCCTCGCTCGACACCTGACCCTGCTTCGGCTGCTGACAATGTTTCAACTAAACGTGATTAAGATGTTAAAGAGAACCGCGAAATATTACGATAGACATTTGAAAAAAAGCCTATGAGAGCAAAATTTATAACCCTAGAAGGTACCGAAGGTGTCGGTAAGTCGAGCAATATCGCTGTGGTAGAGAACTATCTGCGACAACGAAATCTGCCGTTTATCACCACCCGTGAACCTGGTGGAACACCACTGGCAGAAGAGATTCGGCAAGTCTTATTAGCGCCGCGCGATGAGTGTGTCGATGAAAATACTGAATTGTTACTGGTGTTTGCCGCGAGAGCACAACATTTATCGCAAAAGATAAAACCGGCGTTAGCACAAGGAACCTGGGTTCTCTGCGATAGATTTACCGATGCGACTTTCGCTTATCAAGGTGGTGGTCGTGGTATTAGTCTCAGCAAGATCGCACAGCTAGAAACCTTCGTCCAGGGTGAATTGCAGCCCGATGCAACAATTATTCTTGATGCACCGGTTGAAATAGGGCTAGAGCGGGTTACTGCACGTGGCTCTCTTGATCGGTTTGAAAAAGAAAAACATGCATTTTTCAATAGAGCGAGGGATGTTTATCAACAGCGGGCTAATGAGAATCCTGGCCGTTACCATATTGTTGATGCTAGCCAAGCTATGGATGTTGTAAAAAGCAATATTGAAAAGATTATGGAGCAGCTAATCACTACTTGAATCAAAATGATAAGCATAACATGTTTAATTTAATGGTATTGAAACTATTGTGATGGAACCCATGGCGCAGGAGCAAAAAGAGCTTTTTGGCTACCCATACCCGTGGCTACGGTCATGCTGGCGTGAGCTGAGTCACCGCTATCTAAGCCAGACTTTACCCCATGCACTGTTGCTCGTTGGTCAGCGGGGTATAGGTAAAGCTGATTTTGCCCTGAATCTGGCACGTCTGGTGTTATGTCAGTCAGTAACGGGTTCGACGGAAGCGTTGTTTAGCTCCAATCTAGGGGCTAGTGCCAATTTGGTGTCTAGCGACGATTCAGTATCTAAGTCCGATTCAATGCTTGTTGAAGATGACCGCGAGTTACCAATGCCTTGCGGCCATTGCCGTAGCTGTCTGTTATTGCGCGCCCATACGCATCCCGACTTAGTTGAGCTCGAACCAGAGCAGAAGGGCAAGGCCATCAAAATTGACCAAGTGCGCGAGCTTATTGAATTCGTTTCAAAAACATCTCAAATCGGTGGCTATAAAGTTGCGATTATCCGGCCGGCGAACGCGTTGAATATCAATGCGGCAAATGCACTTTTAAAATGTCTGGAAGAGCCTACGGCCCAGACTTTATTGATATTAGTAAATGAATCGCCGCAAACATTGATGCCGACCATTCGCAGTCGATGCCAGATTGTGACATTACCGTTGCCGTCAACTCAGCTTGCGCAAGCCTGGTTGCGGCAGCAACCGCAGGTAAGGGAAGCTGAGGTGAAGGAGTCTGAAATTGATCAGATGCTATATCTCACACATGGCGCCCCCTTGACGACATTGCACTATTTTTGTGGTGATATGCAGCAGAACCGTCAACAGGTACTCGATGGATTTTTGGCCTTGACGAAGCAAAATATGACGCCTGTCTCGTTAGCAGCCGAGTGGTCTACATTAGACGTGATAGATATCATAGATTGGCTTTACTATTGGCTGAAGGGTATAGTCATTCGGCAAGAGCAGGTTAATTGTGCTGGCAACACAAGCGAGATCGTTATGGCGCCGGTTTTAGCCACTGAAAATGAGTTATTTGATACGGTATTACGTTGTCCAGCATTGGCTCCTATGGCACTTCATTTGTTTGTGAATGTGTTGCTTGAAGCGAAGGCGAAACTCGTGACTACGGCAAACCCCAATAAGCAAATGTTACTTGAGGATGTTTTGATCAAGTGGCGGCAACTTATGATGCAGGGCCCAAGGGTTGATTGGGGGTGAAATTAACTGATGCTGGGCTATAGTAAAAGGACCAATAGTAAAAAGACAAGGGTAAAGTCCACTAGAATCTATTTCATAATTGTTTGAAATTGTGGACTTTTTAAAAAACAAACAGAATCGCTAGAACTGACTGGACCTAAAAATATGGCAATTGGCGGGGCTAGAAACGGCATACTATCTCTAACCATAAAAGACAAGGCGGTGCTCTATGCTGCCTACATGCCTTTTATAAAGAATGGTGGTTTATTTATTCCCACCAATAAAAGCTATGCACTTGGCGATGAAGTTTTTATGTTACTGAACCTAATGGATGAAGTCGAAAAAATTCCAGTGGCAGGTAAGGTGGTTTGGGTCACCCCTAAAGGCGCTCAAGGCAACCGTGCTGCTGGTATTGGCGTTCAGTTTAACGATCAAGATGACACCGCGAGTAAAAAAATTGAAACTTATTTGGCAGGCTCACTAGATTCTGACCGGCCAACTCATACTATGTAACATTCCCCTTAGTTTCCATATCTTGTCGTTTTAACCATATCGTTGTGATTGTGTTGTTGTAACTATTTTATTGCCGCCGTGTTGTCGTAACTGTGTTATTGTCACCGTGTCGTCGTGGTACCTACATTGTTATCATTTAGATATGTATAATAGCATGAGTGATGAGTAATAGGATTAAGATATAGCTGTCTTATTTGTTTTATATGCGTAGGTGATTGCATGCTAGTAGATTCCCACTGCCATCTTGATCGAATTGATTTAACACCCTATAACGGTGACTTGGAACAAGCCATTATGGCGGCCAAGCAATGTGGTGTGGAACGCTTGTTATGTATCGGAACTGATTTGTCTAATGCTCAGCAGGTCAAGGAGATTGCTGAAACCTTCAATAATGTTTATGCCAGTGTTGGCGTTCACCCGTTGGATGTAACTAACAATAATGTTAGTGTTGAACAACTAGTGGAGCTGGCCTCTCATTCTAAAGTTGTCGGTATTGGTGAAACGGGACTTGATTATTACTATAGTCCAGAGAGTAAAGACCAGCAGCGGTCTTCATTTCATTTACATTTAGAAGCGGCGAAACTAACGCGCAAACCGGTGATAATACACACCCGGGATGCCAAAGAAGATACCATTAGTATTATAAGAGAGCATTCTTGTGACAGCTTAAAAGGTGTTTTTCATTGTTTTACTGAAGACCTGCCAATGGCTGAACAAGCGCTAGAGCTCGGCTTTGTCATTTCGTTTTCTGGTATTGTGACATTTAAGAACGCTGACGCCATTCGACAGGTGGCCAAGCAGATTCCTTTAGATAAAATGCTGGTAGAAACCGACTCTCCTTACCTCGCCCCTGTACCGTTTCGTGGTAAGAAGAACGAGCCAAAATATGTGAGAGAAGTTGCTGAATACCTCGCTGACTTACGAGGGGTTGGTTATGAGGTGCTGGCCAAGCAAACGTCTGAAAACTTTGACCGCCTGTTTTTCTCAAAATAAGTAAACTGCTGGCTTAGCCGCTTAAGTGATAGTCACTCTTACAGTCATCACTAGTATGTGTTTACTTATCATCTAGCTAACTAATTATTTGTTTCATCACTGTAAATTTTGCCGATATCAGCTGCTTTGAATAAATTTTGTTACTTAAATATGATCGAAAGCAAGAGAACAGATTAAATATTTAAATCTCTGCGCTTTTAAAGTACTGACAAATTATCTCGTGATCGGTTAGCATCTACTATTAGCAGATATTGGGTTGATTAGTTTGTATTGATGTCTTTTCTTACGGTTAGGACATGCTATAACATGGGCTATGGCTTCGGTAACCTAGTTACCATTAAACAACATAGCTATGGCCGCTATAGGGGGTTTTAGCAGGTGGGTAGCCGGTCCGCATTATTAATGGCAGTTCAGCGATTACCGTTAGATTGACATTATTGGATTTAAATAGCGGGTGATGCATAAGGTAAAAAGTTCAGGGTATTTCCATTGCAGAAAAGTAAAAAAAAGACTAAAGAAGGTATCTTTCACAGCATAAAGTCAAAGCTAGGAATGGATCTACCTCCTCGAGAGATAAAGTTAGATTTTGATCTGCCGGAAACCAGTTCTCGGCTAAAGAAACCTGAAACTTCATTAGTTGCCATTCGCGAAGTTTTGTCAGAGTTTGCCAAAAATAACAGACTTTTTTTAAAACACGTTTCGAAAGAATTATTGACGATCAATTATTTTCCGTTGCCCATAAAGGCAAGGGTGGAAATATTGGCCGTTTATGTCGAATATTTGCAGCCAGTGAGTCATAGCGTGTTAACTACTTGTGCGGGTGGTTTAAGTATTCCGCAAGATAATGTGAAAGCTGATACCATGGAGTCCTTGTTGAAAGTTGTTGGACAGATGATATTAGGCTATCAACGTGTATTCACAGAAATTTACCATCTGTCAAATAGACGCTACGCTAAAGTGCGCGAGCTATTTCAGTTAATGGCCTACCGCATATTTGAGTTAATCAATTTACAGCTACATGCTAATGCCGTCATGTTGCGTCCATTGCCCAAAAAGTCGTGGCAGACGCTAAACAAGATCTACTATATTATGGTGGCCTACGAGGATACTAAAAAACCGTTTAGCTCAGCTATTACTATTCGTAGCGGTATTCCCAAAGTTAAAGCGAATGAATCTCGAAGCTTAGATAGTCTATATACTGCGGTACAGTTGTCGGGCTATATCGATCCTCTGCATTTTAATTTACAGGAACTAGGGATCTTTAATGCCTACATCACTGAAATTACCAAGCGAACTCAGTTGATAACAACTACCAAAGGCTGTGATGAAGAAGCTTTAAAAGAGGGACAATTTTTTATCAGTAGTTTAGCTACTAGTGCACCTGGGGATTGTACTCAGCAGAATGTTTTTACCTCGGTGGCGGCAGATAATCGTGACACAACGGGTAGTCATGCCGACAGTAATATTGCTTGTATATTTGACATCAACGCATTTACTGAAGTTTTTAGGGAAGATCTGGCTAGTGCCGAAAATGTACAGCAAGGAGCGTCGGTGGGGCAGCTGCAATCTAAGTTATTAAAACAGATGGGGGAAAGCAAGCGAGTTGCTTTACTATCCTCTATTGCTCGAGCATTGCAATGCCATGGTATCTATCGATATCGTGGCCCTCAATCTCATCCCCTTGATCTCATGCTTTACAGTGGTTTTGCCGCCTGCTTCAGTTGCCAGCGAGATAATGACGTCCAACGCTTACCGATGAGAGCGTTGGAAGATCAGTTAGCGACACGATCAGCCGTTATTGATATGGGCTCCCTGGGTTATATTGAGAGCCGTTGGTATGGCATGTACGATGATGATTGCTATCTAGTGATTCGCTCTATTGAAACAGAATATACAATACCCTTACAAATTGGTTTTCTCGTGCTTTACGATTTATCTGGCGCGGGCCAGTTTGTACCACGTTTAGGCTATGTTGTTCGACTACAGCGCTTTGAAGATCGTCAGATCGTTATTAATATTAGAAAACTATCGGCCTATAACGAGGCTGTTACGTTTCGGGAGCGTGACGCATCTACTACACAGAGACAGAATGGCCTGTTAGTTATCTACAATCAGGCCTGGCACCTGCTAGTTAATAAAACGTCGGCGGTATTTAAAGGACAGGACATTATGTTGCGTCGTCTGTCTGGCGTTATCGAGTGTCAGTTAGGCGTAGTTGGATTAGCCACTCATGAGTTTACTTTGTATGAGTTAGTGGGTGATCAGGTGAAAGACTTAATACCCATAAACACAAAGCAAATTGCTCCCCTCGAAACTACAACGTCAAATTTGCATTGATTTAATCCTTGGCGTTGTATTCCTTCTCTTCAAAATAGATACCTAAGTGATGCCTTTCGGCTTCGGCTCACAGCAGTTTTCTGTATAAAAAGAATACAGAAAACTGCTGTGAGCCAAGGATTGGGGCTGGAGATGGTTTATTTTTAACCTTGGCTAACATTAAATTTAGCCACACCCGTTTATATCCATGTTTACGTCCTTCTAATCAGATAGCAAAAAAAATTTATCGCGTTAGATAATGGGACGAAATCATGAAAAACGTACTAATAGCTTTATCACTAGCAACTATAATGTTTGCTCCTCAAGCGTCGGCTTATCCCGAATCATTTTTTGATGTATTTTTTGACGTTGAGTTACAAGATGATGCACCAACAACGAATGCTTTGTTTGACGTATTTTTTGACGTTACTGTAGTGGGACAACAAGCGACAGACGCTATTCACGACGTGTTATACGATGTTAATGTGATAGACAGCGTTAATTCGGAAGACTCGTTCTTCGATATCTTTTTTGCTTTAGAAACCGTTGAGCATGTTCCGGTAGAAGCGTTTCTCAATGTATTTGTCGATGTCGAAGGGCCGTCGTCAACAAATTTAGATTCGTTTTCTCACATATTCTTTATGATTGACGCGCCTCAGGCCGGCAATGCTTATACAGCTTTTTCTACTCCGTTGGTAGAACCGTTTGCGCCGAAGACCTATTTAAAAGGACCGCTAGCGGTCGATGAACCAACGACTATGGCTATCGCTGCGGTTGGTTTGCTGGGCTTGACCTTCATGCGTCGCCGGTTGACTGAGCGAGTTAAATTAAACGGTTAATTGAGGCGTATCGATAGAATCCCTATTTCTCTCTCCAGTGTGGTACCTTTGCCGAGCTTAGCTCGGCTTTTTTTTGACCTATATTGCTCAATTGGAGTGTGATCGGTCTAGGACAGTATAAAACGTGGGCGATTTTTGGCGCATCAGCAATTGAGGTCAGTAGTTGGAGATAGGACTGGCTGATTTGTACTAAAAGCGATCGCTAAAGCTTCTGTTAGTTGGTTTATAGAATACTAGTTAGTCAATATAAATCACTGCTCTATAACAACACCCGCCAAAAAAAATCTGATATATAAAATAGTGTTTTTTTTATCAATTAAGCCATACTTAAAGTTAACTCTATTTTAATCTAACTTAGGTGGTTGCGCCTGATGCGTTACTCTAGGCAGAATCCAAGCCCCAAGTACACCGAGCTATTGGCTTGTTATCGCTCGATGCATATGCAAGGCTTTGATAGAGTTGTTGGCGATCAAAAAGTCTTTGTGCCGCCAGATGAAGCTTTTCCCGGTAATGAATTACCGAAATTTGCCCAACCCATAAAAAACTTGCTGAATTCTTCGGGCTCCAAAACCGTGCTTGATTACGGTAGCGGTAAGGGGAAACAGTATGAGTGCGAGATTCGCACGGTAGCAGGTGAAGTCTATCCAAATATGCAGGCCTATTGGGAAGTGGATGACATTGTTTGCTATGACCCAGCCTTGCCTGATCGAGATACGTTGCCGAGCAGTGCATTTGATACCGTTGTCTGTACTGATGTATTGGAACATGTTCCGGAAGAAGATACTGTTTGGGTATTAAATGAGATATTTTCTTTATCAAGTCGTTGTGTATTTGCCAACATCTGTTGCCTACTCGCTCACGCCGTTTTACCTAATGGAGAAAATGCACACTGTAATGTCAAACCTATTGACTGGTGGTATGCGTTGTTTGAAGAAATTGCTAAACTGCATCAGGATAGAATCTATTTGCTAGCGCTAAGCTATCGCGAAGAGGGTGAACAAAAAACCCAAGTTTGCTGGCGTAGTAATCTAGAACTCGTCTAACTGTTTTACTTGTTATTCATACTATTGTGCCGATATTAAACTGTACTGATATTAAACCTATTAATTAGGTAATATTGCTATAGCAGAAGATAAGGACAAACAATGGTGAAGTGTCAGGGCGGCTGTCATTGTGGTGCCGTGCGGTTTGAGATTGAAACCGATGATGAGGTTGCCGTACAAGCTTGTAATTGTTCTATCTGTGAGAAACTGGGATATTTGCATTTGATTGTACCGGCTAGCAAATTTAAATTGCTATCAGGTGAAGATGCCCTTACTACCTATACTTTTAATACCCGGGTAGCTAAGCATACATTTTGTAATGTCTGTGGTATTAAGTCATTTTATGTGCCTAGATCTAACCCTGATGGTTTCAGCGTTAACTTGCGCTGTCTCGATAACAAACCAGGCATGGTGCACATAGCGGCATTTGATGGACAGAATTGGGAAATGCATGGGGACAGCTTATCGCATTTGAGTAAGGATAAGTAGTAAAGGCAGTTAAAGAAGGTAGGCAGTAAAGATAGGTAGTAAAGATAGGTAAAGGTGTTAACGGCTAGTAAAACGAGTTCAATCCAGAGTAAATTTTTATTTGTTGAGTAGAGCTATGGCGAAAGGAATATTGGTTTTACTGGTGTTAGCTGTCGCGGTTATTTGGTACGTTAAGACTCGATCGCCATCCACTGAAAATAAACGTAGTGCCGCAAAGCCTAAACTGGCTAAACCTAAACTGGCTAAACCTAAACTGGCTAAATCTGATAGTGTTGATAGCCAATATCATGGCATATCGATTGTTTATGACGATGATAAAGCGTGCGAAGCGGTAAAGGCGCTAGCTAAACAACGTTTCTTATCCAATGAGGCGCCGTCAATACCCGTGCCCGGGTGTGGCGCTGCATCCTGTGAGTGCAAGTATGTGCATTACGATGATCGCCGTACAGAAGACGCCGACCGACGTTTATCGAGCAGCTTACAATCCGAATTGCACAGTGCTTCGGGGCAAGAGGAAAGAAGAACGCAACCGGCAGGTCGACGTAAGACAGATACAGATGATTAACACATACTGGCTGGCCAGCCAGTGACTGGCGACGTTGGGTTCTCTACACTTTTCTGCTTAAACGGTAATGGCCAGGCCAGTAGTGGCGGATATATTGTCGGTCAAAATATTGCCTAGTGCATTGATAAGTTTTCGTCCTTGTGCGGATGTTTGACTTAATCCGCTAGTCGTTTCGTTATTACCGGTGCCATCTGTTAGCTCTGTCGCTGATGGAGCGGCTGTAGTGTTACTATTGGCTGTGCTACTTGAACTAGACGTGTTGCCTGTAGTGGATGTATTACCTGTAGTGGGTGTATTATCTAGGGGAGCACCGGCGGCGTCGCTACCCTCACTATTTGCTCGTTGCTCAGCACGTTTGACCGCGGCAGCAACTTGTTCTTCGCGGATTTCTACCTGCAGCTCCACTCTAGCTTCTGCTTCCAGTTGGGTGGCAGTAGCGGCGACTTGGCGATCTTGGGGCGAGGGTTGAGCAGGAGCCAGCGCGGCGGCTCTAACCTGCTGCATTTTATTGATGGTGTCTTTAGGATTGTCTTCCTTACTAATACTGATATTAACATGGCCACCGGTGGCATAGTTTTTACCATCGGGGCCTCGCGTATATTCATAATTAGGCGAGCCAGCATATTGACCGCCTACAGAGGCATGGGCTTGTTCATGGGCTCGAACTTCTTGGTCGCGCGCGGCCAGTTCGCGAATCATCTTCTGATCTTGCAAAAGCTTAACTTGTTCCAGCTTTTCCTTGGCTTCTTGTGAAGCTTGATCCGTCGTTTGCTTAGCGTTGTTTGATGTTGCGTTTCCGCCGTGTTCTTGCGATGAACCTTGCTGTTGTGACGAACCTTGTTGCTGTTCTGTTTTCTGTTCGCCTGTGCCTGCCGTATTACTCACTTGTTCAACCGGACTGAAAACACTGCTCTGCGACTCAGCGCTTGAGCTACTTGCTGGCGGCACCACGGTTGGCGTCACCTGGCTCAGGTTGTTGATGAACGGAGTGGTTATAGGGCCGATATTCATTTCTATAATCGTACTGTCATAGCTTTGCGATACGTTTCTCTTTTAACTTTAGTCTGTTTAATGATCTGTGAGAAAGGAATAAACCACTATTTGGGCACCTTGCCCATATCAAGTTGTCCTATTCTGGTCAGTGCTTATTCTATAAGCTTCTAGCAGTAGCTTCGTTGGTCTAGTCATACTCATACTACGTACTATAGGTTAGAATAGTGTCTAAATATGTATAATTATGCAGAAATTTGCTGGTGCTATGGTGCTTGTCGGCTAATGGTGTGTCCGCATGATGATGGTTTTAGTGGGGCAAACTATTATTAAGCATTGATAGGCTTTGTGGTATTTAAGTGTTTTTTGCCAGTAATTAAGGATGATGTCGCGTTTGAACCCCCAATTTACCTGGAAAGATATTGTTGAATTAATCAAGTCTCATCGCCGAGAACTGGTCATCGCCAATTTGATCGCGATTTGCGGTGCGTTAGCTGCTGTGCCCGTACCATTATTTATTCCCTTGTTGGTTGATGAACTGGTATTAGGCTCTTCCGGACCTATATTGCCGTTCCTGCAATCTATTATGCCAGCCAGTTTCACGACTCCGGTGGGCTATGTGATGGCAGTTACCTTGTTGACGATTGTGCTGCGGTTAATGACTCTGCTGTTCAACACCTACCAATACCAACAGTTCACCCATATCTCAAAAGCGGTGGTTTACAAAATGCGAGTTGCCATGCTCGCCGTGTTACAAAAAATATCCATGGCGGAATATGAAAGTCTCGGTAGTGGTACTGTATCAAGCCATTTCGTGACTGATTTGAATGCCATCGATGACTTTATTGGTGGTTCCGTCAGTCGCGTGCTCGTTGCCTTATTGTCGATTATTGGTACCGCTATTGTGTTGTTGTGGATGCATTGGCCGTTAGCGCTCATGGTGTTGTTTTGCCACCCGGTTGTGGTCTATAGCACAATGATTATGGGGAAAAAAGTAAAAGAGCTAAAACGCGCAGAAAATAAAGCCTTTGAAGTTTTTCAACAAGGTTTAATAGAAGTACTGGAGGGCATCCACCAGATTCGTGCAGCCAATAGCGAACGCCATTATATACGCCGTCTGATAGATAACGCTCAAGACGTAAAACAGCACGCAATTGCCTATCAATGGCGAAACACCATGGCAACTAAAGCTAGCTTTATTATTTTTCAACTGGGTCTTGATCTGTTTCGTGGCAGTGCCATCTTGGTGGTCCTATTCTCTGATTTGACGGTGGGGCAGATGTTCGCCATTTTTGGTTATCTGTGGTTTATGATGGCGCCTTTGACGGAAATTCTAGAAATTCAATATAGTTTTTATGCCGCTAACGCAGCCTTAAATAGAATTAATGGCCTGTTGGCGAAAGAGGTTGAACCTACCGTAGCTGTTAGTAGCAATCCATTTGAAAAACAGACGACATTGGGGCTCAGGGTAGAGGACTTACATTTCTCCTATGGCGAAAATGAGCCGGTGTTGAGAGGTCTTAGTCTATCAATTGAAGCAGGAGCAACGGTAGCGATCGTTGGTGCTAGCGGCGGGGGCAAGTCGACGCTGGTGCAACTGATATTAGGTATGTATCAACCGAATGCGGGACTAGTGTATTTTGGTGGTATTGCGCAACATAAAATCGACAATGAAGTAATACGAGAGAATGTGGCCACGGTGTTGCAACACCCTGTGTTATTTAACGATACTGTTCGAGCCAACCTAGTCATGGGAAGAGAGTTTGGTGACCAAGCACTATGGCACGCGCTAGATATTGCGCAGCTAAAGTCAACAGTGCAAGTATTACCACAGGGATTAGATACGGTGTTAGGCCGGCATGGTGTAAAGTTTTCTGGTGGCCAACGCCAGCGATTGGCGATTGCTCGTATGGTATTAAGTGAACCCAAAGTGGTTATTCTAGATGAAGCCACGTCTGCTTTAGATGCTGAAACGGAATACCAGGTACACGCCAACTTACAAGCATTTTTAGCTCATCGAACAACAATTATTATTGCTCATCGTTTAAGTGCAGTAAAACAAGCCGATCGGGTTTATGTCTTTGAAAATGGACAGGTAACCGAAGAAGGTGAACATGATGAGTTAATTGATCAACAAGGTTTATATGCTAAGCTTTATGGCTATCGGCAGTAAGGCTGATGACCAGAGCCAGAGAGAGATTATAGTTTTACAGAGCTTATACAGAGTTTATAGAGAACTTAAAAAGAGATAACGAGCTGTAAGAGTGGGGGGAGTACTAGTTAGCCATAGGACGTTGGCTGCAATTAAACTGAGGCCAGCATTGTTGTGTGTAACAGAAAACTACTAAAAGGTTTTGTGTAATGTTAACTAAGTATTCAGAGATTAGTGCGGTTATCCTCGCGGGTGGCACCAGTCAGCGAATGGGACGACATAAAGCACTCCTGGATTATAAAACTGGTACTTTTTTATCTCATCTCATTGACCAACTTAACCCACAAGTTGCACAGTTAATGATTGGTGGCAGCCCTGAAGCGCAACTGTACAATGCGTTTAAGGTAACGACTCTTTTTGATCCACCTCCCTATCAAGGGGCGGGGCCTTTGGCGGGTATCTATGCCGCAATGCGCTATTGTCAGACCTCGTTTTTGTTTTCCACGCCCTGTGATTGTCCGTGCTTACCGGACTCTATTCTCCCTGATCTAATGCAGTCCTTGACTGAAAAATGTGCCGACATCGCGATAGTCGACGATGGTACACGTCAGCAACCATTGTGCGCTTTAATGAAAACTGAATTGAAAGTTGATCTCGGTGCTTATTTGGCGTCAGGGGAGACAAAGGTATTTGGTTGGGTAGAACAATGTAACAGTGTTGTCGTGAATTTCGCTCAGCACGCTGACTACTTTTGCAATATTAATACGCTTGACGAATACCAGCGCTTTATTAATTTAGCCAGGTAGAGCTTTTTGTCCTGCAGTACAGAAAATATTTAGCTAGCGCTTGTCATACGTTACACGGCTACTTAATTCCACAAGGAGCATTGAGGGTTAAAAATAATGATGATTGCTCTGAAACTGATGATTATTGTTTTTGTTAGCGCGGGATTTTCCAGTGCGGCTGGTGCAATGGAAATCTCGGGCAAATTGGTACAAGGGGGATTTATTAAAGGGCGGGTCGGGCCCAATGTAACGGTACGTTATCTCAAGCACCAAGTTCGCATTACTGATATGGGGGAATTTATTGTTGGCTTGGGACGTAACGCGCCCGAGATGGTCGTGTTAACACTAACTGAGAAAAATCGAACGCCAGAAAAGAAGTTTATTAACATTAAAAAGCGTGACTATAACATTCAGCGCATCGAAGGTGTTGAGCAATCTAAGGTTACCCCTCCAGCTGACCGCCTCGAGCGGATACGGGCTGAAAACGCGCAAATTGCCCAGGCTCGACAGATAGACTCTAGTCGGACCGATTTTTTACAGGATTTCATGTGGCCGGCCGTCGGACCCATAACCGGTGTTTACGGCAGTCAGCGATTTTACAATGGGTTAGCGCGCAGTCCTCACTATGGTATTGATATTGCTGGTCCGGAGGGTGCACCAGTGCGAGCGCCAATCCCTGGCATCGTCACTTTAGTACATAATGATATGTACTTTTCAGGTGGCACCTTAATCATTGATCACGGTCATGGTATTTCCTCTACCTTCATTCATCTGAGCAAAATCTTGGTTAACAAAGGTGATGAAGTATTTCAAGGTCAGACCATCGCCCAAATAGGTGCCACTGGTAGGGCGACGGGCCCTCATCTTGACTGGCGCATCAATTGGTTTGATCAGCGGCTAGACCCCACTTTTTTTGTCGGTCCGATGCCTGACGCAGAAGACCTACCCAAGGATATTACCAGCCATTAAAATATTGACTCCGATCAAGCTCACGCGGCAGTTATCAGCGGCAGTGCTGGAGTAATATTGCTATCTGTGTAAAATGGGGGGTTAGCGTTTGTCCTAGATTGGCATCACTGAATTTAGGTCGTATTGTGATCAAACAGGTAATACCATGATTGATAAGAAACTACTCAGTATTTTGGTTTGTCCGGTTAGTAAATCTCCATTGGAGTATGATGAAGAGAACCAAGAACTGGTTTGTAAAGCGAGTGGCCTGGCTTATCCCATTCGTGACGATATTCCCGTCATGCTAGAAGATGAAGCCCGAGTATTGTCGCCCGAAGAGAAAAGCGCCAGCTAGGTTTTGTCATCCCCCGTACTTATCATCACGTAGACCCCCCCTTATTTTTTGTGCAAATAATGTTCTGGCTATAGGTTTTACCGATCATTGGCATGCTATGCGTTGCTATTGTTTGGTTCAATGAACTTACTAATTAGGTTATTTATCCATTTTTTCTGCCGAAACTCTCGGCCCAACCGCTTATTTTCTATATACTTACCGGCCGTTAAAACGGACGAAGATGTTGCATTAAACCGACGCCGTCGAGTACATGCGTTTAGTGACTTATTTGCTTGAAAGATGAACTCTATGAGTGCTGAGTATTGCCGGCCATGAATTGTTTTTCAAGGGGTGTTCTAATACGACTTCTTGAGGTGGTATATAAACTTGGCGGGTTTAGTTGGTTTCACGATGCATCGTGTTAGCAAACAATTTGGGGCAGAACCTATTTGGGATAAAACCTATGAAGTGCGCAGAAATTCGCGAAGCCTTTCTTAAGTACTTTGCGGAAAATGGCCATACCATTGTAGAAAGCAGCTCTCTTGTGCCGAGTAATGATCCCTCTTTGCTGTTTACTAATGCCGGCATGGTACAGTTTAAAGACGTATTTCTTGGCAGTGACCAGGCTAGCTATCAACGAGCTGCGAGTTCTCAGCGTTGTGTCCGAGCCGGCGGTAAACATAATGATTTAGAAAATGTAGGTTATACCGCGCGCCACCACACGTTTTTTGAAATGTTGGGTAACTTTAGTTTTGGTGATTATTTTAAACGAGATGCCATTCGGTTTGGTTGGGAGTTTCTAACCCAAGTGCTCAAGTTACCCGAAGAAAAACTCTGGGTTACGGTGCATGTGTCCGATGATGAAGCCGAAGCTATTTGGAAAAACGAAATTGGTATTAGCCCCGAGCGTTTTTCTAAACTCGACGAAGACAATTTTTGGCAGATGGGTGACACGGGTCCCTGTGGCCCCAGTTCTGAAATTTTCTATGACCATGGTGATGATATACCTGGTGGTCCACCCGGCAGTGACAACGATGACTTGGACCGGTATATCGAAATTTGGAATCTGGTTTTCATGCAATACGAACGGTCGGCCGATGGCGAGATGACGCCATTGCCTAATCCGTCTATTGATACGGGTATGGGGTTAGAACGTATTGCCGCGGTTATGCAACATGTTCACAACAACTATGACATTGACCTTTTTCAACATTTGTTACGCGCCGTTAGCGAAGTGACGGGCGAGAGTAACTTTGAAAATCAATCAATGCGGGTTATCGCTGACCATATTCGTTCAACTAGCTTTTTAATTGCTGATGGCGTTTTACCGTCTAACGAAGGCCGCGGTTATGTGTTACGTCGTATTATCCGTCGCGCTATTCGTCATGGCCATAAACTGAATGTTGATGATGCCTTTTTTTATAAGCTTGTCAGCGCGCTTGCTGAAGTTATGGGAGATGCTTACCCAGAACTTGTCGCAAAACAACAGCAAATTGAAACAACCATTCTAGCTGAAGAGGAACAATTCGCTAAAACCTTAGACAATGGTATGGGAATTTTAGCGGAGTGTATCGACTCCCTAGAGGGTAAAGAAATCCCCGGCGAGGTTGTTTTTAAGCTCTATGATACCTACGGCTTTCCGACGGATCTAACCAATGATATCGCTCGAGAAAAGGGCTTAACATTGGATATGAAGGGTTATGGTACCTGTATGGCCGAAGCCCAAGAACGTTCGCGCCAAGGTGGCAAGTTTGGTGTCGATTATACCAAGGCGATTTCAGTTGACGGTGAAACCGAATTTTTGGGTTATCAAACCTGCACTGAATCCGGCAATGTGACGGCTTTATTTAAAGGTGATGAAGCGGTGGCGACGCTTAATGAGGGCGAAGAAGGGATTATCGTGCTTGATAAAACACCTTTTTATGCCGAGTCCGGTGGGCAAGTCGGCGATACCGGCTACCTCACATGGGAGAACAGTCGGTTTGACGTACGTGATACACAAAAAAATGGTGCTAACCATCTACATTACGGCGTAGTGGCACAGGGCTCTTTTCGTCAGGGCGATAAATTACAAGCGGTGGTAGATGAGAACGTGCGGCAGGCGACAGCGTTGAATCATTCTGCCACCCATTTACTGCATGCGGCACTCAGGCAAGTGTTGGGCAACCATGTGACTCAAAAAGGCTCTTTAGTAAATTCACAATATCTTCGTTTTGATTTCTCTCATCCTCAAGCGGTCACAGTGGAAGAGCAAAGAAAAATCGAAGGAATTGTCAATCAGCATATTCGCTATAATGGCGAAGTGACCACAGATGTTACTGATATTGAAACGGCGAAAACCAAGGGTGCCATGGCACTGTTTGGCGAAAAATATGGTGACGAAGTTCGGGTTTTGACGATGGGTAAAGATCAATACTCGGTTGAGCTTTGTGGCGGTACCCATGTCAAGCGCACTGGCGATATTGGGTTATTGCGTATTACCACCGAGTCGGGTATTGCGGCGGGTATTCGACGTATTGAGGCCGTCACTGGTGAAGGTGCTCTGGCGGCAATGGGCGAGGTTGACAACGCGCTCTTTGAAGTAATGGGCGTCGTAAAGTCGAATAAAGACAACGTTGCTGACAAAGTTAATCAATTGCTGGTGGCCAACAAAAAGTTGGAAAAAGAGCTAGCACAGCTAAAGTCAAAGTTGGTGAATTCCACCGGCGTGGACCTCGCCGGTCAGGCACAACAGGTTGGGGATGTCAAGGTCTTAGCTGTGTCTTTGGATGATATTGACGCCAAAGAGCTGCCCAAAATGATGGACCAGCTGAAAACGAAGTTGGGCAAATCAGTGGTTTTATTGGCAACGGCAAGTGATGATAAGGTTTCTTTGGTTGCCGGCGTGACAAAAGATCTAGTGGGTTCAATTAAAGCGAGTGACCTCATGAAAGATATTGCTCCACTCGTTGGTGGTAAGGGCGGGGGCAAGCCTGATCTGGCCCGCGGTGGGGGTACCGATGCCGGCGCTATTCCACAAGTATTACAAGCGGTATTGCCGTGGGTTGAGTCAAAACTTGCTAGCTAAGTCTGCTCTTTGTAACGGGTTACTATCTACGTATGTAAGTATATGGCTACCATATCTGTCAGCGGGTTCTATTGTGACATCAGTATGTAGCGTTTAATCTAAGGTTGTAATATCGATGAGTTTAATAGTACAAAAGTTTGGTGGCACTTCCGTTGGTACCGTTGAGCGTATCCAAGCAGTGGCTGACAAGGTTGCCTCTTTTCGTGAGCAGGGCCATGATGTTGTGGTAGCTGTATCGGCCATGAGTGGAGAAACCAATCGTTTAATTGATTTAGCTCAGCGGATAACTTCTCAACCTAGCGCCCGCGAAATGGATGTGTTGGTTTCTACTGGCGAGCAGGTCACCATAGCGTTACTGTGCATTGCGTTGGAGAATAAAGGAGTACCGGCGCGTTCGTATACGGGTAGCCAAGTCAAAATATTAACCGATAGTGCTCACACTAAAGCGCGGATTAAACATATTGATAATAGCGCTATTCAAGCCGATCTTGCTGCGGACAAAGTTGTGGTGGTAGCAGGTTTTCAAGGCGTTAATGAAGAGGGCGATATTACCACGTTAGGGCGTGGCGGGTCTGATACTACAGCCGTGGCGTTGGCTGCGGCACTTAATGCAGCAGAGTGTCAGATTTATACTGATGTTGACGGTGTCTATACCACGGATCCTCGAGTTGTTGAGGGAGCAAGACGCCTAGACAAGATCACGTTTGAAGAAATGCTAGAGATGGCTAGCTTGGGCTCTAAAGTTTTGCAAATTCGGGCAGTTGAATTTGCTGGCAAGTACAGTGTACCACTGCGTGTACTCTCTAGCTTTGCCGAAGGCTCTGGCACTTTAATTACATTTGACGAGGGTGATAAAAGTATGGAAAGACCAGCAGTCTCTGGTATCGCGTTTACGCGGGATGAAGCCAAACTGACTATCTTAGGTGTACCTGACGTACCAGGCGTTGCCTCTAAGGTGCTTGGCCCCATAAGCGAGGGTAATGTTGAAGTCGATGTCATTGTTCAAAATGTTGCGGAAGACGGCAGTACGGATATTACGTTTACAGTGCATCGCAATGAAGCGGAAAAAGCAGAACAGATATTGCGTAAGACCGCCAAGGAAATGAACGCACGAGAAGTTATTGCCGATGCTCATATCGCTAAGGTATCCATTATCGGTGTCGGTATGCGCTCCCATGCGGGCATTGCGGCGAAGATGTTTCAAACCTTTGCGGACAACAATATCAATATTCAGCTTATTACCACATCTGAGATAAAAATTTCTGTGGTTATCGAAGAAAAGTATATTGAGCTTGCGGTACGCACGCTACATTCGGCCTTCGATTTAGATGTTGACGATGGTCAGAAGTAATGGTGTCGTGCGTATTCTATTGATCTCAATGGGTGTTGTAGAAAAGTGATATTCCTGACGGATGGTCGCGACAGATGACGGTGTTGACGAATAAGTTATCGTAAGTTAAGGGAATTATTAAGAGTATTTCGTGTCAGCTATCTAACGATAGAACAAAGCTTGCTATTGTTGGGTTAATCCATAACTAAATAATTAGACGGTTTTTTGCTCATTTTTTTCTTTTTTGGGCAACTTGGACAATACTGAAAGTAAGATCGTCAGCATCGATAATAATATAGATGTTTATAGGATTGGTACGGTTGTATTTTGGGCGTAGTGGTCGATTGAGAGGAGAGGGATGCTTCAATCGTACATACCACATAAAAGGAGATGAGTAATGCTGATTCTGACTCGCCGCATCGGCGAAACCCTGATGATTGGAGACGATGTTACAGTGACAGTCTTGGGGGTCAAGGGTAATCAAGTTCGTATAGGGGTTAATGCACCCAAAGAGATTGCAGTTCACCGCGAAGAGATTTATCAACGAATTCAAAAAGAGAAAGAACATCAACAACCTGTTGATGGTTTCAATCACTAAAACTCCCGCACGGTATTCTACTGAGTTGAAGCCATACAGCTGGTGTGTGGCGAATCAACATTCAGTTACTTAATCACCACCTGCTGTTTTGCAATTACTCGATAAGACGCGCATAGCACTTTGATTACTATTAATTTGTGGTATGATGCCGTCCTGATTTGGGAGAGGTGGCCGAGTGGCTGAAGGCGTGCCCCTGCTAAGGGTATATCTGGGAAACTGGATCGAGGGTTCGAATCCCTCCCTCTCCGCCATTAATCAGATGGCGATAACTTGCTGGGGGTAGTGCTGTTAGGCCTAACACTGTCGAGATAAAACATGGTTGTTTTATCGATCGAGAGAAAGGTTGAGAGGGCGGGACCTATTAAAGCAGTTTGCTAATACAAGTTGGTCAAAATATAGACCAATACCGATTTATGCGCCCGTAGCTCAGCTGGATAGAGTACCTGGCTACGAACCAGGCGGTCAGAGGTTCGAATCCTCTCGGGCGCGCCATATTTTTTCTAGAGTAATCAAAGAGTTACCG
>JANQMK010000140.1 GCA_028280085.1 Pseudomonadales bacterium | reverse complement strand
TGCCTCAGCGCAGCACCTTAGCCCAAGCTAAGACGTAAACTCTGCCAAACTAATTTATCAAAAGGCACGTTATCATTCTACTTTCGGGCCAAAAACTATCTCACCTGATTTGCAGCCCATTCTGCAAGTTGTTCACGAAATATTTTTGCATTATGCCGCACATCAACTGGAAAACTAGGGTGAAAAAGTACCAATGTAATGGCTTTTGTCATTTCATAGCGCCGGCCCAATGCCAACAAGTCAGACTTAATTTTATTTCTTAGCGAAATCCCAAATTTACCGGCCAATTCAACACATAGCACCGGGTCGCAATAGCGACTATCATAGGAACAAGGGACCCCCACCAATGCAGTTCTTTTCACCTGCGGGTGTGTATCAAAAATACGCTCACAAGGAATGCTATACAAAACCCCCTGCTGCGTTTCAACACGATGCTTTTTGCGTCCGCACATCCACAAGCGGCCCATTTCATCAAAATAACCGAGATCACCCATACGGTGATAAAAACCATCGTCAGATTTTATTTTTGACAGTCTATCCGAGGTACTGAGACTGTGATACTGACGACTCACTACCCTACCTCGTACGACGATCTCACCAATCTTGCCAACTTTCAAAGGTAAACTATCTGACCAATACGGTATGGCTTGGTCAGTTGTACCGATAACGTCAACGCTAAGCCCGTCAATCGGATAGCCAACACAAATACCTGACCCGATGTCCGTGAGTTCACGCGTATCCATCAATTCCTGACAGTCAATTCTCGCGACGGGCAAAGCTTCTGTCGCGCCATAGGATGGAAACAATTTGGCGGTCAATGATAACAATTTATGGAATCGAGCCAATGAGTCATGGCGCGCTGGCGCCCCAGCCGAAATAACACGGTTTATTGAACTCAATCTCGTATCATGCTGTTTAATGGATTGATCATTGGCAAGACGTTCAACCAGAGCAGGAGAAACAAACATATTTGTGCACTGATAATCTTTAATAGCAGCCACCAACCGTTGCGGATTGGCTGTAATGGGTTTACTCGCGTTTATGGCTGGTACGATTGATGCCATGCCAAGTGCAGGACCAAATAGAGAAAACAATGGAAACGTCGCCAAGTCTCTCTCGCCGGGTTTAATACCGTATATATAACGCAGTACTCTCACTTGTTCAGCAAACATAGCATGAGTGTATTCAACACCTTTTGGCACACCAGTGCTACCACTCGTGTACAGTATTGCCGCCAGTTCATCGGGCTTTTTCAAGACGATGTCTTGTCCTGACAAAGCATCTGGTTGTAACACCCTATCGGTGCTATCAGCTTTATTTGAACTTTCGTATTGCTGGCCAAGTGACAATAGGCGCTGGTAGGTAATCCCTGAAAAACCCACCTTTCGACCTACTGTCACCCATTTATCGATAGTCCTGTTACCCCAACCTAACAACACTCTAGCAATGTGCGCTTTCGTGATACCAATAAAAGCGCGCGGTTCAACGTGGTCTATACAAGATTTTAAATTGCTCAGCCCCATTCCGGGGTCTATCAAAATGGGAATGGCGCCAACTCTCATTAAAGCAAATGCCAAGACAAAAAACTCGATGCTTGGTTTTACCATTAAGATAGTTTTAGTACCATTAGCTATTCCGTATGCCTGTAACCCGGCGGCGGCAAGTCGACTCAACCGCTCTAATTGGCAAAAATTAATTTCTTTATAACGGTATGCGCCTAGCAGAGGAATCGATGTTTGAATAACCGCGGCAATAGCATTAGGTTGTTGCTCAGCCAAGCGCGGTAGACAAGCAACGATATTCAACGTGTGTTGATAAGGTTGGCCATTAGCAGCCGTATCAAGTGCTTCATCGGCTAACAGGCTTTGCGGTTCCACAGTTACTCCGCCATCATGACTTGCGGCTTCACCGCCATATCGTGGTTCAATAGAAACGACTGAATATGAGTCACCACTTCTTCTGTTGCGTCCTCTAATATATAGTGACCACAATCACTAAATCGATGAACTTCCGCATGGGGATAAATAAGTTGCCACTGATGCAAAAAATGCCTGTCAAAAACAAAGTCTTTATCGCCCCAACAAATTTGAATAGGCGTATCTCGAAACACGTGCAAGCTATCAGCTATCCTTGACACTTCCTGATAACTGATATCAGTTGGCTTCAACGGAATATCTTGCACAAAACGCAGGGTAGCGATGCGATTATCCCAACTATCGTAGGGCAAGGTGTAACCCTGTCGCACTGCTCTACTCATAGGGTGCCGAGTTACGCAGACCCGTGCAGCAATACCACTGAAGGCATTAAACCGCCTTATAAAAAAGGCACCCAGACGGGTCCTGGCCATACCTAACAATAACGGAAAACGCTTTGATGTTGGCAGATGAAATGCCGCTGTATTAAGTAGTATGATTTTATTTATGCGCTCAGGGTAACGGGTGGCATACCCCATACCAATCATACCGCCCCAATCATGCAACACTAAGGTAATATTTTTTCTTATATTAAGCGATTCAAGCAAGCTTGCCAAGTCGTCAATACGTTGCGTTAAAGTATAGTTATAGTGTGTATCGGCTGGTTTGGAAGAAAAGCCGCAACCAATGTGATCAGGTGCGATAATTCGATAACTCGGTGACAAAGCCTTAATTAGATCACGATAATAAAAGGACCAAGTCGGGTTACCATGTACCATCACGACAGGTTCGCCCTGACCTTCATCTAAAAAATGCAGGCGCTGTCCATTTAAATCATAGAAGTGGCTCTTAAACGGATATAATGCCTTAAACATATTCTCAATGTCGCTCTATCAAATAATAAAAGCTTACAAAAACGCTATCTCGCGTTCAAAATGTAGCAATGAATAGTGTGTGTGATCGTGTAAGCCAACACAATTGGCAGACTAGGCTATTTGCAGTATGTTAAATACTAAAATCACCATAACAGGGACAACATCATACAACTTAAACCACTGCCAATACCTAAAAAACCAACGCGGTCGCCTTTATTAAAAAAATTATCTTCTGCCGCCAACGCCGCTGTAATCGGCACTGAAACTGTCCCCATATTACCCAAATAACGATAGGTCGAATAGCTGATCTCTGGGGCAAGGCCAATAGCCTTTAATACACTACGTTGATTGGATTCTCCCACTTGATGGCAAATCACCTTATCAACACGGTCGACCATCCAGCTATATTCAGAAACAATGTAGTCCCACGTTGCTAAAGCCAAATCAACCCCATGGCGCAATACGGCCACAGCATCGGTTTCCATAACTTCTTTATAAAGTCGCCCGCCCGCCGAACGCAATCCCCAATGACATATAGCATGATGTTCAGGTGCAGAGGCACACACACCGCCCAACAATTGATGGCTTTCCGCCGCGATATCAAGTGTACCATCGGTAAGGACTATTGCCGCCGCACCAGAACCGCCAGTTAATGTCGCAATCGAGCGCGCATAACACGCCATACTTGGATCCTGCAACATAGTTTCAATGGTTGTTTCAACAATATCCCGGGCACTTTCACAAGACACAACCAAGCCAGCTTTGATTTGACCCAACTCAATTCTATTAGCAATATCGAGCACACCAGACAGCGTGCCCAGACAAGCATTGCTAATATCGTGGACAGTCACCATTCCACCGATACCCAGTTTATCTGCGATTCGGCAAGCAGTAGAAGGTTCAAAGTTCTCTCGACATACACCCGTATAGACAACCGCGCCAATATCAGAAATATTGACACCGCTGTCGACAATCGCTTTTTCAGCAGCAGCGATCGCGCCATCTGTTAAACGAAAACCCTCGTCCCACCATCGACGCTCTTCAATACCCGTTAAAGATTTTAATTGCCCAAACGGTATGTGGAGCTTTTTGTACAGAGGAGACAGTCGCTCTTCAAGGTGTGCACTCGTCACAGCATTAGGCGCCATTTCATAGGCAATGCTATTAACAAATACTCGGCTGTATTTCATTCTTCCTTGACCTTCCTTAAACTACCGTTTCCCTCGCTGGTGGAAACGCAAAAACAATAACTTGACACAATAATAGCATGTCTTTTTCGGACATAGCAGCGTTTTTGAACATGATGGGATTTGTTATTCAGCTTTGGGAAGAAACGCCTAATCAATACAAGAATACTAGTAGTAAATTAGCAGGATGTGCTTGTTTTTAGACCACAATACAGACTATACCGTCTTGCCTTCATTAAATACCTAATTCATTAAATACCTAAAATGTCTCAAAACGCCATTACATTATCTAATGGTGTTACCAACTAATCCGATAGCGTTACCAACTATGTTTTAACCAACCGCTGCGATTTTAGTATAAAACCCTAGCTCGATGGCGATAAAAATCGACTGTTTTCATCTCTAGCTGAATTTAACAAGACCGATTGCTTAGTACAATGGCTACAGAATAACGGTTACAATACAAAGGTTACAAAGTTACATAAAATTAGCTTATTCTATAGGGAGTTAAGATACCGATTACATCATTTGTCTATTTAGTCATGTTCAACGTCCGATTTTGCGTATATCATCCCTGTCCGAAATCTACGCTAGGGTTCACGGTAATAAGGCTTATTTATGATACAGGAAACACAACGCGACCCACATAAAACCCCTTTATTCGCTATTCATCAAGAACTTAATGCAAAAATGACGCCCTTTGCGGGTTACTACATGCCGATTCAATACCATCAAGGCATTAAGAGTGAGCATCTCCACACCCGAGCAAATGCCGGTCTATTTGATGTATCACACATGGGCCAAATTACTCTTACTGGTAAAGATGCCGCCTCAGCTCTAGAACGTTTGGTACCAGCCAATATCATCGATTTAGCGGTAGGTCAACAGCGATACGCAACATTTACTAATGAACAGGGCACCCTACTCGATGATCTAATGGTATCGCGAGTGGAAGAAGATACTTTATTATTGGTAGTCAATGCAGCCTGCAAAGAAGATGACCTGCAGCATTTACAAACCCATCTAGCCAATCAATGCGATATAGAATACCTCGATACCAAAGCACTACTGGCACTGCAAGGCCCCAAGGCTGCTGATGTCCTAGCACAACTCGCGCCTGATGCGGCGAAGTTAGTATTTATGACTGGCAAATCAATGGATCTCAACGGTATAGAATGTTACGTGACGCGTTCAGGTTATACCGGTGAGGACGGTTACGAAATTTCGGTACCGGCAGCAGATTGCGAACAGCTCGCCAAAACACTGTTGACCTTTGCCGAGGTGGAGATGATAGGTTTAGGCGCGAGGGATTCGCTGCGTTTAGAAGCCGGCCTTTGCTTGTATGGACACGATATTTCCAACGAAACAACACCAGTAGAAGCCAGTCTATCGTGGAGTATTGCTAAATGCCGGCGCCCCGGCGGTGAACGTGCCGGTAATTATTTAGGCGCAGATATTATTGCTCAGCAATTAGAAAACGGTGTCCGCCGGCGGCGCGTGGGCCTTTTACCACAAGGTAAAGCTCCGGTACGTGAAGGCGCAGTAGTAGTAGATAAAGAAAACCATCAGGTCGGTACAGTCACCAGCGGCAGTTTTAGCCCGACATTAAATAGGCCTATTGCAATGGGGTATGTTGAAACCGAACTTGCAACACCGGGCACTGAACTTTTTGCAAAAGTGAGGAACAAGCAACTGCCTGTTGTAGTCTCAACTTTACCTTTTGTTCAACACAACTATTATCGTGGCTAACTTCTGTGGCGTAAACATTCTGTAATGTAAATAGCCGCTATCGCGGCTAACTTAGTTTAAATTTAAGTTTAAATTTAGTTTCAATCAAGCTTGGGTTTAGCCCTTAGATTACATGCAACGTAACCTAAACAAACCCTTGTCTCATACAGTTATTACTTTATACAGTCATTGCTTTTAACAACAGCGGCATGGAAAAATTAACCATCTCCAATAACACGACTATCTATCACTATAATTATAACTATAGATACAACACCACTATCCACCATGATAATAGTCTATCTTTTCACGGTTCTACTAGCGACGAACAAGACGCGGTAAAACACTATTCAAACAAAAGTTCTGCCGTCTTTGCTCTCTGTGTTTTAGAACATGACCAGATTATCCAGGCCAGTCACACATTACTATCGCAGCTATCAAATAGCCTCGATATTTCTTGCATGCTACTATGTTTTAAAACCTTGCCAAGCGCAAAGTTTTTTGCCGAAGAAATACATCGATTACAACAACACATCAATGATAGTTCCCCACATGTCAAAACAGGCCCTTTTATCATCGCTAGCCATTCCGTTCTCTGCAATATAAGTTATGCAGCATTGATAAACTATCGCCTGCCGGCACTCAACGCTATCGTTTTCTTTGCACCACTATTTAATAAACAAGCTATCACAGCCCTTACACATAATCAGACCAATACCGACTGCGCTTATTTAGAAAATAATAAAGGTCAGCCCATCCCTGACTTTTCACCCCTTGCATTTAAACGGCTGCAGATTAACTATAGTGCCTGGCTCGGCGAGTTCGAGCCCTATACCAGTACACATAAATTGATTACATTTTTTACTCGATGCACTTCACCAACGATTGATCATCTGGTTGGCATTGTCGCAGGCGCGACCCATACTACCGTTATGCAACACGCAGGGCCCGAGCTCATCAAGTGGTTAGCTAACAGCGCTAACATTCCCAGATTTAAACCCGCAGAAAACAAACTGGCCGCTACCGAAACAGGCAAATAGTTATTCCTCCCCCGCTCGACCACACATTTTTATGTCGCGTTAGCAACTCACCGCTAATACTAAATCGTCACCATTCAGTGGCGGAAATATTGGAATTCAACTATCAATTAAAAAGATTATGCAAAGATTTTTTGTACATGAGTTAAGCCCAAACAAAAGGCAGTGGGATGGAATTCCAAGATTATCTAAAAATACTCGCAAGCAATGATGGTTCTGATCTATATTTGTCCACAGGCGCACCACCTTGCGCAAAGTTTCAAGGCCAATTAAAGCCATTAGAAAAAACATCAATGGCTCCAGGTCAAATTCTAGACATTGCCTATAGCGTCATGGACGAAGAGCAACGTAAAGAATTTGAGCAAGAGCTCGAAATGAACCTAGCTATATCTATTGCTGGGGTTGGCCGTTTTAGAATCAATATTTTTAAACAACGCAATGAGTGTTCTATTGTTGCTCGCAACATTAAAACCGAAATACCCAATAAAGATGATTTAGGCTTACCCGACGTATTAAGTGACGTCATTATGTCAAAACGCGGTCTGATTCTGTTTGTCGGCGGTACAGGCTCAGGCAAATCTACCTCACTGGCAGCATTAATCGACCATAGAAACGCTAACAGTGGCGGCCACATTATTACAATCGAGGACCCAGTAGAATTCGTTCACCGACATAAGCGCAGCATTATCAATCAACGTGAAGTGGGTGTTGATACCAGAAGTTTCCAAGCAGCTCTAAAAAACACCTTGCGGCAGGCGCCGGACGTGATACTGATTGGGGAAATCCGCGACCAAGAAACCATGGAACATGCGTTAGCGTTTGCCGAAACAGGCCATCTCTGTATATCCACGTTACATGCCAACAACGCCAACCAAGCACTAGACCGCATTATTAATTTCTTTCCGGAAGAGCGCCATGCCCAACTGCTACTCGATCTATCGCTTAATATTCGTGCCTTCGTGTCACAACGTCTTATACCTACTATCGACAATAAACGTGTTGCTGCCATAGAAATACTGCTCGGCACGCCAACCGTCCAAGAGTTGATTCACAAGGGAGAAATAGAAAGCATTAAAGAAATTATGGAGAAATCCGAAAACTTAGGTATGCAAACCTTTGACGGCGCACTCTTTAAACTGTATCAACAAAATAAGATTAGCTTAGATGAAGCATTAAAAAATGCTGATTCAGCGAATAATTTACGGCTAAAAGTCAAGCTCGCACAACAGGGCAATAGCCCTTCCAATAGTTCAGGCAACGGCATGAATCTAAGCCTAGAAGATATCGATGATGAAGATGAGCCCAAGTTCTAACTTTTTCATTGCATATTTTATTATTCAATATTATCGATTCACGTGATATTAGTAACTAGACAGATTAAGCGCGTGTTAGCATGCTGTTTGTTGACGGAAAAGCCCCTCTCTGACTAAATAGGTAAATTGCTATGACAAGTGATAACGGCACGGTAACGCAAGAGGAGATATCTATTGCTGGTTGTTCATTGGTTGAAATGGTAAAACAAAAATACGATGAAGCAAGATATTCAGAACTTGAACGATGTGCTGAAAAAGCGTTTACACGTCAACATGAAACTGTTGATTGCGATCTAGTAAATACGAGCCGTCAAATTATCAAATCCTGTCTTCCAGCAAACTTCTGCCAACTACTCATCAATAGCTATGAGAGCAACGAGCAACTGCTCCATAGCAAAGCACTCTCTCAACAAATCATCACGAATATACTCAGTACCAGTGCCATTGACCAAGCGGCAATCTCCTATTTAGGTAGCGAATATATGCCACTTTGGTATGAGGTTAGCAAAGCGACTGACCGAGACAATCAGACAACGATGTCATTTAAGTGGCACTGTGATACAGGGCCTGCCAAACAGTTGAAGATCATCGTTTACCTCAACCCTACCAGCCAGCATCAAGGCAATACATTACTAAGCGATAAAACGACCACAGATAAGTTAAAAGAAATTGGTTACGTATTTAATAGCACAAAATACAGATTGTCTGATATTAAGCGCCTAACTGATGCACTTAAGCTACCCCATTGCATTGAGAGCTTCGATTTAGCCGCCGGTGACGGCATTCTATTTAACCCCTATGACTTGTTGCACCGAGGCAGCGCGCCAAGCCCGTCGACGCCAAGATACACCTTGACACTTTGCCTTATTCAATCCCCCATACATTGGCTTGAATGTATAAACAATATTTACTACCCGGCCTATCAGTACGATGATTGGCTGAATGTGATGGGATTGTTTGAACACTATCTCGCAAATCACCAACCACTTATTTAAGGCGTCTCTTTTAAGGCACCTCTGAATAATGAGGAAATGCTGTTAGCAACTGACCGCATATCTCTCTGGAGAGGGCGTCATAATATTTGGTTTGCTAGACACGGTCACGGCCATGACCATTCAACAAAATAGAAAAAATTAGATTTGTATTTAATTTAAATATTCGCCATAAAATTTTTTATGTTATCACCGGCTTTTCAAATGCTTTAGATAGAATAAGCATTAAATTATTAGCTTTAACCAAAACGGTAATAAAACAACACTATTGCAACGTTACAACAGACGCCAGAAAATTAGACTATACGTCACTGACTTTAATAAACATATATAAATCCCGTTTAATATCTACTTTTTGCTGTTGATATAAATAATATAGTAGACGACTCATTTTTTTATGACCGCTAAAATTATATAAAAAATATAGTTAGAAATACTCTTTCTAAGTAAAAAATTTACAAAAAAAGTATCGAAGAGTAGTCTAATGCATCGCTGAATAATTCCATTAACGGTTATAGGATGTCATTGTATGAAGATGTTGCGTTGCATGCTTTATCTAACTGTTACACTTTCAACTTTCTTCTCACTATCATCACTCGCACAGGTTACCAACCTACCCCCGATCGCAGATGTCGATCTCAGTGCTAGCCAGCCGAGTACGAATTCCGGCAGTGGTACCACACTAAGCGTACAACCAAACAGCGATACCCATCGTTCAATTGTACAGTTCGACTTGGCGTCCTTAGGTATCACGGCCAGCGATGTTATTTCAGCTCAACTACAGTTTCATATTGAACTTAATGATGGCAATTGGGGAGGTGGCCAGCGTGGTCAAATCAGCGTCCACGAGATAACAACGATTGGCTGGGGTGAATTAGATGCCACGTGGAATTCAATTGCTTTCGACACCTCCGTTATTGACAGACTTAATGTCAGAAACTTATTGTCAGGAGACATCCAACTCGATGTAACCAGTTCAGTTCAAGACATGCTTAACGGCGTAGTCGACAACAATGGCTGGCTAGTAAAAAAAGTCAGAGAAAATCGCCCGGGAGTAATCGTATTTAGTTCAAAAGAAGGCAATGTTGCACCGACACTCATATTAAATCTTGCCAGTAATATTGATTTATTCGCTCCCGAAGTAGAAATTATCTCACCAAGTGTGCCCTTCGTTATCGATTCAACCATTCCAACGCTAGCCGTCAACTACTTCGATGATGTTGCCGGCGTAGATACAAGTTCAGTTGAGATTCTTCTCGACGGCGTTGATATTACCTTTAGCGACTGCACAGTCTTAAGCAACTCTACGAGCTGCACACCCACCACACTAGACCAAGGCTTACATTTATTGGAAGTCAGCTTACTAGATAATGACGGCAAGATGGGCTCTGCCAGCCTGCAATTCGTTTACTTAGATCCATCCTCTGGCGGTACCGCCTTTGCTACCGAGTGGTTTACGGATGTAGGAACACCCGCAAGTGCATTGGGTAAAGACGGCGACTTTTATTTAGATCAGACCAACGGAGACATATACCAAAAATCAAATGGCAGTTGGTCAATCATCATGAATATTATGGGCCCACAGGGACCTGTTGGACCTACCGGACCGCAAGGATTGACTGGACCCGAAGGACCTCAGGGACCCACCGGACCACAAGGGCCTGCTGGACCTGAAGGACCACAAGGGTTGACTGGACCTGAAGGACCGCAAGGGTTGACCGGACCCGAAGGACCTCAGGGACCTATCGGACCACAAGGACCTGCCGGACCTGCCGGACCTGAAGGGCCGCAGGGGTTAACTGGACTGCAAGGCCCCGCTGGACCTGAAGGACCGCAAGGGTTGACCGGACCCGAAGGACCACAGGGACCTATCGGACCACAAGGACCTGCCGGACCTGAAGGGCCGCAGGGGTTAACTGGACTGCAAGGCCCCGCTGGACCTGAAGGACCGCAAGGGTTAACCGGACCCGAAGGACCGCAAGGACCTATCGGACCACAAGGACCCACTGGACCTGAAGGGCCACAAGGTCAGACAGGATCTCAAGGACCAACCGGGCCTGAGGGTCCACAAGGACCTCAAGGTCTAACAGGGCTACAAGGACCAGCTGGGCCTCAAGGGCCGGCCGGTCCGGAGGG
>JANQMK010000118.1 GCA_028280085.1 Pseudomonadales bacterium | reverse complement strand
AAACAGTCCTGCGTATTCGAGAAGTCGTTTGGCTGCAACCCATTGTCGTGGATGACACAGCGCGAGAGGTGCACATCAATCTTCATGTCGTTGAAGCAGAGTCTATACATTATAAAGTGACTAGTGGTCCCGATACCGAAGAGTCTGTACATGCCCAAGGTATTGTGGACTTAGCGCTGTCTAATGACTTGACATCTAGCGATATCTATCTTGATATTAACCAGCTTAAATCTGAAATGACACGAGGACTGCTGAATGGCGAAACATGCTATCAGCTATTCAAACACCTTGGTTTAGAGTACGGTCCGACGCACCAGGGGATTCATTCAATTTATTGTGGTGATGGTCAGGTACTGGCAGAACTTTCTTTACCACGTCAAGTGAAACATACTCTAGATGATTATACACTTCATCCGAGTTTGATGGATAGCGCTTTACAAGCGCATATAGGCTTATTAGTTGACCCAGCTAAGTTAGCAGATGATTCCTTACGTCTAGCATCCCGCGAACTGGACGGGGATAGGGCATTACAACCCTATGTTCCTTGTGCGCTAGAGTGCCTGGATATCATCAACGAATGTTCAGAAAAACTATGGGCATGGGTACGTTATAGTGCAGGTAGTCGACCAACAGACGAGTTGCGTAAATTAGATATTGACCTTTGCGACACAACGGGAAGGGTGTGTGTTCGGTTTAGTGGTTTTAGTTCGAGAGCCCTTAACCAAAACAATACGCCGCCGTTAAAAACTGAATTATTTCAGCCGAAATGGCAGCCCATATCATCCAGTAATTCAGCTGACAAAAACTATGGTTTGCGTTGGGTGATTGTATGCGAGTCGGATAGGTTTGACGCAGGGTTCAGTGACATCCAGTCACAGTTGGCTGTGCAATTTCAACTGTTACAGAGCGATAAACCCGCGCTAGCAGATCGCTATACAGATTACGCCCAACAGCTTTTTGCCAAATTGCAAAAATTGATACAGGCGCAAACTAAGACGCCCGTGCTTGTACAAGTGGTCATACCCAATGGCAGCGCATCAGCAGCGTTTCATGGGTTGAGTGGCTTGTTAAAGACTGCTCAACAAGAAAACACAAAAATCTTTGGCCAGCTAATCAGCCTAGACAACAGCGAAAACATATTGGCTCGGTTAGAAGAAAACGCACAGACTTATGACGTTACCGAAATCTGTTATCAACAAGGCTTGCGACATATATTGCAATGGCATAGTACCACACCACTGCAGCGAGAAGGGCATCATTCACTGCCATTAGATGCCGCCCAGTTATGTCCTTGGAAAACTAAAGGTATCTATTTAATAACGGGTGGTGCAGGTGGACTAGGCTTGTTACTTGCCAAATCGATTGCTGAACAGGTCAATGATATTACATTGATAATGGTTGGACGTTCTTTATTATCAAGTGAGCAGCGAACGCAGCATCAAGCATTAGAAGCTTTGCAAGCTCGGGTTGTCTATCACCAAATCGATATCAATGATAAGCCCGCAGTGCGAGAACTCTTGCGAAGCGTTAAACAGCAATACGGTGATCTTAACGGTATTATACACAGTGCCGGAGTTATTAAAGACAACTTTATAACTAACAAAGATGCAGCAGAATTTGCTACTGTGTTAGCGCCCAAGGTAAATGGTTTAGTCAATTTAGATGAGGCGAGCCAATCCATCGAACTGGATTTTTTTGTCGCATTCTCTTCCGTGGCGGGCGTTTTTGGTAACCTCGGGCAGGGCGATTATGCCACGGGTAATCGTTTTATGCATCATTATATGGCATATCGCCAAACCTTAGTTAATGCCCAACAACGACACGGCCATAGCCTATCGATTGCCTGGCCATTGTGGCGCGATGGCGGAATGTCTACCAATGAAGCAACTCAGGCATTAGTCAAACGCAGTGTAGGAATAGTACCACTAGAAACCACCGACGGTTTACACGCGTTTGATAAAGCACTTATAGCAGGGCCATCTCAAATTATGGTGCTCTGCGGCGATATGAAAAAAATAAAAAGCAAGCTTTTCTCTCTGCCAAAGGAAAAATCGGTTCAAACTTTTGGTGATAACAATTTGGGTGATGCCAATAGTGAAGGTAATGGTGAAGGCAATAAAGATAACATCGATGCCTTGTCGACCAATCCATTGGCGGATAAAGACCAGGCACTAATAAAAGATAAACTCATCGCAGTATTGGTAAACAAGGTGTCAACGCAATTGCAAGTAGATATTGACGAGATTGATATAGATGATGAGTTAAGCGAATACGGCTTTGACTCTATTTCATTGACAGAGTTTGGCAATGATTTGAATAAAGATTATGGTATTGAATTATCACCAACTATGTTTTTTGAATACCCAACTATTGCCCGCTTTGCCGAGTACTTAACAACTCAGCATGGCGCAAAGCTCAGCGAATCATTTGGCCTGGGGGCATCGGCACAATCTGCTTATTTGGAACAGCAAGATAATACTTCAGCTTCTACGTTACAGAAAGATACTACACTCAGCGGTTATAGAGACAATAGGGCTGTGAATAAAATAGATAATACCCGAGTAAGGGCAACGCTGAATAATTTATCAGGCCAACCAAATGGGTTTGCAGAGTTTTCCGCATCTAAGGCAACGATATCCAAAGTGAGCCATGAAGCTGTTGCTATTATTGGTATAAGTGGTCGTTTTCCTATGGCTCGGGATCTTGACGACTATTGGCAAAATCTCATTGCGGGGAAAGACTGCATCAGCGAAATACCAAAAGAGCGCTGGGATTGGCGCGCCATCTATGGCGATCCTCAATCAGAGGTGAATAAAACTGATATTAAATGGGGAGGATTCATTGATGGAGTGGGCGAATTCGATGCCGATTTCTTTGGCATATCTGCCGGTGAAGCACAGCAGATGGATCCTGCACAGCGTTTATTGATGACCCATATTTGGCAGGTGATTGAGGACGCTGGTTATCCAGCTCAGCATTTGTCCGGCAGCCGAACGGCAATTTATGTGGGTACCGCAGCGAGCGGTTACAGCGAATTATTATTCCAAGCTAATCAACCTATTGAGGCCTATTCTGCCACTGGACTGGTTGCTTCGGTAGGGCCTAATAGAATGAGCTATTTGCTTAATCTTCGTGGCCCCAGTGAACCTGTGGAAACAGCTTGTTCCAGTGCTCTTGTCGCGCTCGACCGAGGTGTGGAAGCAATTAGTTATGGTGGTTGTCAACAAGCGATTGTTGGTGGTGTTAATGTTTTAATGACATCAAGCGCGCATATCGCTTTTAACAAAGCGGGTGTACTCTGTCGGGATGGTCGCTGTAAAACATTTTCGGCGCAAGCAAACGGTTATGTTAGAGGCGAGGGTGTCGGCATGCTTTTTCTTAAGTCGTTAACTAGCGCTGAGAAAGATGGCGATCATATCTATGGTTTAATCCGTGGTACCGCTGTCGATCATGGTGGTAAGGGCAGTTCGCTGACGGCACCTAATCTAACCGCACAGGCGAGTTTACTAGAAATGGCTTACCGCAAAGCAGGCGTAGATCCCCGTCGTGTTGGTTACATCGAAGTCCATGGAACAGGGACAGCACTGGGTGATCCCATTGAGATAGATGGACTAAAAGCAGCGTTTAGTCGGCTATATGAACAAACTGATACTTCGATGAGTCAATCTCAGCCCTCCGTTACGCACTGTGGCTTGGGTTCGGTAAAAAGCCACATTGGACATTTAGAGATAGCTTCAGGGGTTGCGGGTGTGATCAAAGTACTCCTGCAGTTAAAACACCAAATGTTGGTGAAAAACCTATACTGTGATCAACTAAACCCCTACATTGATCTGTCGCAAAGCCCGTTTTATGTGATACAACAAAATCAGCCTTGGCCAGCTCTCACTGATAAGGACGGCACGGAACTACCTCGTTGTGCCGGCGTCAGCTCATTTGGTTTCGGCGGGGTCAATGCTCACGTAATAATTGAAGAATATAAACCTCAAATAAAGCGAGACTTAAACAAACAACACGATAAGCAGATTGAATCCTTAGCGGGGCTAAATTTATTGGTGTTATCGGCAAAATCTGCTAACCAATTACATGACTATGTTAAAAAACTATACGATTATCTTGTAAATCATACTGACGTAGATCTATTATCTTTACTATATACCTACCAGGTGGGTAGAGAAGCCATGACTTATCGGCTAGCGATCGATGCGCCAGATAAAGAACAGTTGATTAGTCATTTACGATCGGTGATAAATCGCCAATATAGCAGTGGCGTGTATCAAGGAAATACCACGCAGCATCAGAATTTGACGATTGATGAATCTGAGGAGGGGAGGGAATTCATTCGTCAATTAATAATCAACAACAACATAAAGCAGCTAGGAAAACTGTGGGTTAGTGGTATAAGTATTGACTGGGCTATTGGCTATAGATTACAGACACCAACACGTTTGGCTGGCGTACCAACCTATCCGTTTTTACAAAAACGCTATTGGGTAAGCGTACAAGATGATTGTGTAGAAAACAGTTGTATAGAAAACGTTGAACGGCAAGCCGTAATGGCGTCGGTATCTGATAGTCAGTCATCCGATAGTAGGTCATTCTTACTGCCTCCGATCGTCAAACAATTGCAGTTTACATTAAGCACATTAGATAACGATAGGGGTGCTGGCATGTTACGAGAAAGCATGCCTTTATCAGCTGAAGAAAAAGCAACATTATTTTTAGCGCAAACATTGGCAAATTATTTATCTGTTCCAATCCAAAATATTGATACTCAATGCAGTTATATGGAAATGGGGTTAGATTCTATCGGGTTAGTCAAAATATCTCAGGCAATCTATGATCTTATTGGGGAATCTCTGTCAGCGACAGTCTTTTTTGAATATCCCTCTGTTGAGTGTTTATCTATTTACCTTGGTAAAACTTATAGGGAAACATTGAATCGCGTTGATGTTACAACGGAAACTGTCGCCAAACCTTCAAACACTGACAAAGGTGCACCCCTTACCGAATCAACACCTTATTTAAAACGACAGGCTGAATTACCCGAACTTATTCATCTCAATCAAGTGAATAGCGGTAAACCGGTATTTTGGTTTCACGCTGGTATGGGTGGGGTGCAGTCTTATCAACCCATTGCGGAGGTATCTGCACGCCCATTTTTTGGTATTGAAGCGCGAGGTTGGATGACGGAGCATAGTCCGCTGACTGGTATTACCGCCATGGCAAAATATTACATCGAACTTATACAATCAATTCAGCCACAAGGGCCCTATGATTTGGGCGGCTTTTCTCTAGGAGGATTGTTAGCTTATGAAGTAGCACGCCAACTACAAATACAAGGTGAATGCGTCACATCGATTGTTATGATCGATGCGTTGGATACAGATGGCTTGGCTTTGATTGAAGAACATACTTATAGTAGATACTTAGCGACAGCGAATGCCAGCTTTTTGCTGTCCAGTTTGGCAAAGAAAAGTAGTGATGGCGATACGCCGTTAACGACAGGCTTGATTCATCGAGATGAGCTTGATACAACGGCAACAGAACAGGCTTTCTTAGAGCAATTAATTGACGCCGTCGCAAAACGGGGACTGGATATGGGTGAGAGAGACACACTTAAAAAACAGCTTGTGAAGCTCGTGGCGGTCCAGCGGTCCTATCAGACTAATAATTACGAGATTAAACCCCTGCCACGTCCATCAGAAATATCCTGCCACTATTTTCGTAATAACAGTGGTAATTTTTACGGTAAGCTCGCTCCCTATATGACTATAGGCTCAGATGATATACTCACCGCCGAGTTTAATTATTGGGAATTGTGGCAACGAGAGCTACCTCGGTTTGAGTTGATATCATTGGAAGCATCCTGTCATATAATGATGTTATTTGAACCTGCCGTTATTCGAACCGTTAATGATTTCTGTAGGCAATTGTACTGCAATGAAAAAAATAAATTCAAAACTGATATTGAGGTAGTTGAGAAATGAAATAGCCTAGTCGACTTTCAAAAGGTCAGCTCAACCAAGAAACGTAGTCTGCGCCCATATCCTTTGCCCGCGTGTATCGCCGTAATAGGTACCGCGGTTACGATAGTATCTGGTGTCACCGTTGACTTTGCGCTAGCACCTACAATCCAGTCTTCGTCTAACAGGTTATCGATGGTAAGGGCAAGGTTAAAATCTTCGGTTCGATACTGAATGCTGCTGTCGATGAGGTATGTACTTTCTATAGGAGCGACTAGTCTTTGCAGTTGATATTCTCGCTCGGATAAGTAAGTCGCTCCAGCTCCAAATAGCCAGCCTTTTTTACCATAAGCTTGGGTTGAATACTGTAACCAAAGACTGATGTTTTTTTCTGGTACACCACTTTTTATAATTCCCAATAGTTGTTCGGAGATGGAGTCGTCTTTATCGCTGTCTAAACTCGTGTAGGCAAAGTTGGTTGAGAGCTTATATTGCGGTGTAATGTAGCCTGATAAATTAAATTCGACACCTTTTGATTGAAGAAAGCCAATTTGTTGAATATTGGCTAGACCAACCCTTCCACCACCCGGCAGCGCATAATTTTCTTTATCCATCTGAAAGATAGTGAAATTTGCATTGAGCTCAGGCCGCGGCCACCATTTTATACCCAATTCATGGGCGGTAGTCTCTTCGGGATCCAGTGCTTTACCATTCGCTAGACTGCCGTCGACAATATCGAATTGCCGGCTTATTGAGGCATACAAAGAGATGTCTTGACTGACTAAGTAGGTGATACCAAAGTTGGGTACGAACACGGATTGAGAGGATTCATCATCGATGGTTGCAGAAAGCAGTCGATGACCGAATACAACATTGAGCATATTATCCATAGTAGCTTCTAGTTCTCGGTCGTAGTGATAAAAGCCCAAAGAGGTATTGGCCCGCCAACGGTTGTTAAAGGCGATGATGTCTTGCAGAAATACGCCGAACGTAGTGGTATTCTGATCGAGTACCACCAGTGGGTTCTTATGATTGAGTGGGTAGCTTATTCCCTGAGGAAGCCCTAGCGCATTGATAATACTATCGGGAAGTTCAACATTGCTACTGCTTTTCTCTGGCCCGTAAGGGAAGTACCAGCTAGATTGGGAATGCCTTCCCACAGCGAAACCAAGGTTGTATTGTCCCTCTGCTAACAGCTGATCTCTTAATTCGTCTAGTTGATCATTTGAATAGTAGAACGCTCTGTAGGATGTTTGACGTTGCTGGAATAAGCCACCAATTGTTAGGTTGTGTTCGAGATTCCATAATGTCAGCGACCGATTAGCACTAAGTTCTCCCCCCCAATGCTCTGTATCCTGGTAAATCGAGTTACGCTGTTGAAAAAATCGGACTTCATCATCATTCCATAGCGGCGTTATACCAGCATAAATAGCGTTAATAATCTCATCGGGATCATCCGTCACATCACTGTATCGTCGGAGAAATTCTGCTTCAATTGCCATTTGTTGTTCAGCAAAATTGATTTGATTGCCTTCTGCATTCAAGGTTTCAGAGATAAAGTTTACCAATTGCGGACTCCTCGCATCGAATACCGGATTGGCCCATATGATATTATCGTTGATTGATGTGGAGTCAATATCGCTTTTGCCAGCGTAACCTGATGTTGTGATTAACCAGCCTGATGCTGAAGTTGATTCGTGCTTAAGCCATAGATCGATACTGTCTGACTGGTGACGGTCTTGAACGTCAGGGCCGGAAAAGGGGTAAAAGTCAACTTCTGATAGATCAGGGTAAAAGACGGCTAAAGCAAATTCTTCTAACGAACCGTCAACGGCGCGGTCGTAAAAGCGAGGTCCTCTCAAACCGATGATTTTTTGCTGGTTGTATTCCATATTGAAGGTAAGTGCGGCGTTGCCGTCACGCGAATGCTGCCAAGCCGATGCTAGTTGAATCTGTCTGATATTGCCGTCCACATCCTCGTTTTCTCGCTCTTCTCTGATTAGCAGATTAGTACGTTGTAGGGTATTCGTTGTTATCGAGCTGTTGGTATCGAGGGCGAGGTAATGGTCATGCGTTCCATAGTTTGCTGTTACTGTGGTAAAACGATAGGGTTTGGGAATTTTGGTGATTAGGTTAATGACACCTCCCGGTTGACCGTGGCCGTAGAGACTGGCGTTTGGCCCCTTAACGATTTCTATTCCATCAACATTTTGTAGAGGAATAGGGGAGATACCTCGGCTAACGCTAGGCTGACCTGATTTTAAAATTGATTTGTCATAGATTCTAAAACCTCTCAAATACAGCTTACCAGTTTGATCGATAGTATTTATAGAAGAGTAATCTTTTAACGATTCAGTGAGTGTGGCATTACCACGGTCGCGAAAGAGTGCTGAATCGATACCTTCGATAGAGCGTGGAATCTCAAAACTTGGTACATAAGTTTTAGTGGCAGTAGATGGCGCGTTGAAGCAGCAGCGCGCTTGGCGAGATTCACCAACAACAACGATTTCTGGTAGTTTTTCCTGTATCTGATAAGGGCTTTTTAAAGCTGAAGAGAGCGTGTCTAATTCTTTTACTGCCATGTTCGAGGCGGACGACAAAATATAGGTACTTTTTACTTTATGAACAATGATGCCGGAGTCCGTCAATAGCCGGTTTAAAGCTGCCGTGAAATTCATTACGCCATCAATTGCCTGTGAGCGCTTACCTTTGATGGTCTCCGCATGATAAAGAATGCTTTCTTGGCAGAGTTGTGCCAACTGCGTTATGGCATCTTTTAGTACTTGTGACGGTATAGAGATAAGTGTTTGCAAAGAGCAATTTTGTGTATTCTCAGGGGGCTGATCGATATTTCCCGTTTTGATAACTTGTTTGTCTACAACACTGCCCTTCGCTAAAGCCTTTACAGCCACTAAGTTTAACAATGCGATGTTTAACAACACGACTAGTAACATGGGAAAACTGGAATGGGTTATATACCTAACCCATACGCTACTTTTATTCTCTAAATGTTGGAAGGACCAATAATGTAGTATTTTCATCGGGATGATATTCTTATTATTAATATGTTGCAGGTAAACTCGTTAACCGCTTAGTAAAATAGCATATTGATTAGTCATTTGAGCGGAATAAGTCAAGAGCTAGGGCACCTCTGAAGCATTTCCTCATTATTCAGAGGTGCCCTAGATTATAGTATGCAAGCGTATTAAAAACTATGAATGCGATATTTTAGTGAATCTTCTCAGCCTTATTGTTATTTTGAATTGGGCTAATCATTTATTCTGGTGTGGGTAATTTGTGATCAGAGGTAAACGAGTGGCTCCTGTTGGGACTAATATGGGTCTCAGTTAATGGGTCTAAGCTAATGGACCTAAGCCGCAGGAGGTAGCTAACTCCTGGACAGCGAGCTTCAAATTTTCAAGTCACAACTCAACGAACTGAGTTGAAAATTACTTAACAGCAACGAGTGAAAGTAGATCACGGTATGGTGCAACAACCTGGCGGGTTCTCTCAAATGTGTTGTTGAAAAAAAACTGGCTCTAATAACGGAAAAAGGCGGCTAGTAATATCTAGCCGCCTAAATACTGCGGTGTTTAAAGAAAGGTATTATCGCTTAAAGTAGCTGGACGCTTGTAGCATATCAGAAGCCTGAGAACCCATTTCTCGTGCTGTATCTAGTAGCTGAGAGCTACTAGACGAAGCAGATTGTGCTGAGCGATTCAGTTGTACAGAAGTTGTTGATATCTGCTCCACTGTCGATAGCTGCTCTTGCGCTGAGTGAGAGATTTCATTAACTAGATCTGCCGTTTTATTTACACTTTCAACGATGTCACCAATTTTACTACCGGCGCTTTCGGCAGCTTCAACAGCTTTTTTAGCTAGCTCGTTAATTTCTTGTGAAGATACCTGGCTTCTCTCAGCTAGCTTACGTACTTCTTCTGCTACCACTGCAAAGCCGCGACCATGTTCGCCTGCACGCGCTGCCTCAATCGCGGCATTCAATGCGAGCAGATTGGTTTTATAAGCAATATCGTCAATCAAGGCAATTTTCTCGTCAATGACTTTTATCGCTTTCACTGCACTGTTAACCTCTTCACCACCCGTTTTAGCTGCAGCGGCTGTGTTCGAGGCAGTTTCATCGGTGACCCTGGCATTTTCACTGCTTTGCTCAATGGTGCTACGCATTTCTTCCATAGAGGAGCTAAGTTCTTCCGATAGCGAGGCCAAGCTCTTAGAGTTTGTTGACATCTCATCGGCTGTTGAATTGACCTGTTTGGCACCGCTACTGACATTTTCTGCAGATGTGGATACAGTGCCCATCACTTGGTTAAGCTTGCCAACCATGTTTTGTAATCCGCTAAGTAGCTGGCCAATTTCATCTTTACGGTCAACTTCAATATTTACTTTAAGATCACCATCAGCAACTTGCCTAAATATCTGTACAATATGTGCCATAGCGGAAGTCAAGTTTTTAGAGAAAGCCCATGCAACCACAGTACCCAGTACGAGAGCAATAATTAACGAAACAACAATTGTTGTTACAGCCTGTCTATTGTCCTCTTGTAATTGAGGCCCGAGAATGTCTTGTTCACCTTTAACTGACAACTTAACTTCTTCGAGATCTCCGGCAACTTGAGGTCCAACAACATCTAGCTTGCCAGAAATAACCTTGTTTCGAGTGTTTATAATGTCGACAACCTTTTCAAACGCCTTGGTGTACTTCGGTTCTTTTTCCACAATTTGGGCTAATAAAGCACGGCGAGTCTTATTTTGTAACTTAGAATCCAGCGCTTTAATTTCTTCGCGGAATTCGGCAAACTCTTTGCCAACACGTGCCGAGCTTGCTTGCTCGTTATCATCTAAAAATTTAATAACATACAGTCTGCCTAACAGTAGGTTACGCATTGCAACGCCGGTATAAAATGCGGCCTCCATGTCACCATCTTTATAAGCCGAAGTCAGTATACCTGTTAAAGCGCGTTCCATTTCAGGGCCAAGAACATTTAACGTTTTATTGACGAGACCATCTCTTTCTGCCATATATTCAACGACCGAATCAAAGGCCTCCGCATATTCTTTTATATGTTTATCAGCGTCGGCAACCAACTTGGCCCGTTCCGGTTTTTGAATTTCTTTTTTGGCCTCAACCATTAACTCGTCTAACAGTTCATAACGCTCTTTGAACTGATTTAACGCCGCGGGTTTTCCGGTACGGATAAAACTATTGGCACCTAAACGTACCATTAGCATATTAGCTTGCACCCGCCCCGAGAGATTGGTATCCCTCGCTAAACCACGGTACTCGGTAAAGCCGTCACTAGAGTGATTAATCGCGAGCCAGGCCATACTACCAACAACCACTGTTAGTACAAGTAGCATCCCAAAGCCCAAGGCCATTTTTTTTGCTATAGATAAATTGTTCATAATGTTAATAACCCCGTTTCATTGAGATTGTTTAGTTGACATAAGTAAGTTAAGTATAGTAAAAATAAAAAAAATCATCCTAAATGTTAAAAAAATTCCAATTAATACTAAAAAATCAGTTTGTTTTTAACGAAAAAGTTATTACAGACTTCTCCTATCTTTATTAATATTTTTCCTTTGTTCGGAAAAAAACTGAATTCGGTTGCCTATTTCCATCAACGGAAGTATATGATTCGCTGCATTTAATTCTATTGCAGCCGCAGGCATACCAAAAATTGCACTGGTTTTTTGGTCCTGAGCAATAGTATCTCCACCGGCCCGCTGAATCTCTTTCAAACCTTGCGCGCCATCTTTACCCATACCCGTCAGAATAACGCCTAATGCATTGCGTCCAGCGTTCGCAGCGACTGATTTAAATAGCACGTCGACCGATGGTTTATGCCGATTAATAGGTGGAGCATCATTCAACATCGTATAATATTTACCGCCGCTGTTCTTAATTTGTAAATGTAAATCACCTGGTGCGATATAAACATGCCCCGTTAATATTCTTTCATCGTCTTTCGCTTCTGATACATGAATCGGGTATTTATCGTCTAAACGCCTGGCGAATTCCATCGTAAACTTTGGCGGCATATGCTGTGTAATAACTACACCGCAACAACTAAGGTCCAATTTTTCAAGCGTGAGATCTAGCGCGGTCGTGCCACCGGTTGACGAACCTATAGCAACAATTTTCTCGGTAGAAGTTGCAGAACGTGAGGTTTCGTGTAACTTATTTGTATTCCGTGAATTATCATCAGTGTCTATTTTTCTTGATTTTACAGCGGAGGCCAAATTTTTATGAGCAGTGATATTACATTGTGCCGCTGATTTAATTGCTGAAATAAATTTTGCAGCCTCCGCTGTTAAAAATTCCTGCAGTCCAACTTTGGGCTTTTCAATTGCATCAATAGCGCCAGCCGCAAAGGCGTCCATAGTCTGTGGGGCTCGTTCTTTAGTAAGTGTTGAGCACATAATTACAGCGGTGGGCCTTTCTTTCATTATTTTTTTTAGAAATGTAATGCCGTCCATTTTTGGCATCTCAATATCCAAAATAATAACGTCTGGCCATTGCTGCTCCATTTTTCTCATGGCATCAACGGGGTTTTGTGATTTACCAACAACTTCAATGTCTGGGCTATTATCAAGAACAGATGTCAGCACCTGCCGGATTACTGCGCTATCATCGATAATAAAAACCTTTATTTTTCCTGACACATAACCACCATTTAATGAGACAACTTTTGATAAATTCCACCGTTTAGAGACTTTAAATTAAACTCTCTAGCCGCCATTTTTTCACTATGCCCTAAAAATAAAATGCCTTCTTTCTTAAGGGATTTTAAGCAATTATTCATTATCTTATACTGTTCTTCTGGCTTAAAATAAATTAAGACATTACGTAAAAAAACGAAATCAAAAAAGTTTGATTTATAAGAATTCAGCAAGTTAAATACTTGGAAACTTGTTCTTTCCAAAACAGAACTATGAAAGCTAAATGTACCATCCGGCTGGTCGAAGCAAGATAATTCAAATAACTCCCTAGGTATTTTTGTTTTTTCTTTGCTTGAAAATTTAGCGCTCGATGCTTTGCTAACAGCGTCGTAAGAAACGTCAGTCCCATGAATTTCCCAATTTCCCATTGGCGCATATTCAGAGATAAGCAACGCTATGGAAAAAGCTTCCTGGCCGTAAGAGCAAGCAGCACTCCAAATCTTAGCATCCCGTATTCGATTACTTTTGACTAATTTTATTAGAAAATCTAGTTGATCTGACTCTCTAAAAAAATAAGTCTCATGCGTTGTTAAGGCATCAACTAAATAGTCTCTTTCGCCACTATAGTTCTGATTAAAATAAGCCAAATAATCGTGAAAGCTTTTGAGTTTAAGCTGTTCTATTCTATTGCCCAGGCGAGAAATCAGTAATTCCTCGATATCATCCTTGAGGGCAACACCTGCTTCTTCATACATGATATCTTGCAATGACTTTATAACTGTCGGATCGACACTAAGTCCTTTCATATTTGACCACTTAACAAAATAGGCGTTAACAAATTACACTGGCTTCTTTCATAGAATTCATTTCTTTCAATTCATCTATATCAAAGACAGTGTCAATTTTTAAAGCAATCGAGAAGTCATCGCCTATATTTATCATGCTGCTAATGAATTCTGGCTTTATTTTTGAGCCAAACGAAGGCGAATCTTTCATATTACTGCCGTCAACTTCGCGAATGGCCTTCACATTAGAGACCAATGCACCCATAGATAATGATTCGCCATGACTGTACACTTCGATGATAATAATACAGGTTTTCTTGGTTATCGGTTCGGATTCACCGTATCCCAAACGACGATTTAAATCTATAACGGGCACAACATGGCCTCTTAGATTTAGCACACCATGAATAACTTCAGATGACTTCGGTACACGAGTAATTTTTTGGTATTCAAGTATTTCTTGTACGGCGCTAATTTCAAGGCTATAAGAATCATTTTGAATAGAAAAAAATAAGTACCGGTGACTATCTAAGTGGTTACTCTCATTTAGGTCTTCATCGTCGGCAACAGCTACTGAAGCATTTTCCATGATTATTTACTCCACTGTTATGTCGTTAGATATATCCGGATTTCTTAAAGACAACGCCGTTTCAATCGTCTCTACGGACAAAATATTTTCAAGGTTGAGCAATACAATAAAGTTTCCTTCCGTCTTTCCTATACCATATATAAAATCTGTCGGAATTTGTCCGCCCAAAGAAGGAGCTCTATCAATGCAATCATCTCTCAGGTTAAAGACTTGTCTAATAGAATCTACTCGAACACCCACTTCTACTTCAATATCGCCAATATTAACTTCAATGACAACAATACACGTGCGATTTGTTGTCTCTTGATACTCGCCTCCTAGTAGCCTACTCCAATCAATTACCGAGATAATACTACCTCGTAAGTTGATCGCTCCAATGACGTACTCCGGCATCTTGGGTACATGCTCAACTTCCCTGTATTCCATAATTTCTTTGACATGCTCAATTGGTATGCCATATGCTTTGGTTCCCAAATCAAATGACAAATATTTCGAGCTATTGCTAGCTTTCGTATTGCCGTCTTCATTAATATCACACATAATATTGTCGGTCATGGTCAACCTCTTATATTTCTCACCTGAGATGGATTAATATTCTCTACTGAATCAATATGCTTTGATAGCTCTTCTATATCGTCCTCGTCAGACACCATACCACTGAGAATACCATTTACATTCAGAATAATTGCTACCTCACCTGAACCTAAAATAGTTGAACCGCTAATAATATCGAGATTTTCAAAAATACTGCCGATCGGTTTAATTACCGTTTGAAATTCTCCTAGCAAGTCATCAACAACAAGTCCGGCCCGATGGTGACCGCTGTGAACAACAACAATTGATTGTCGTTCATTGCTATCTTCGTCAAAGCCAAATAACTTGCGCAGATGTATGCAGGGAAGCATCTCATCTCTCAAATTGATATAATTTTGATGGCGAATACGTTGTTGAGCTAATTCGTCTAATTCAATACACTCTACAATAGTATCTAATGGCAACACATATGAAGACGTGGCAACTGAAATCAGGAAGCCATCGATAATTGCTAGGGTTAATGGTAGTCGTATGCTAAAGGTAGTACCTTGGTCAACAACACTATCTACCTCAATGGTGCCTCTTAAGTCTTCAATATTTTGCTTAACGACGTCCATACCGACGCCTCGACCGGATATATCTGTTACTTCGCTAGCAGTAGAAAAGCCCGCAGAAAAGATTTGGGAGAAGATCTCATGATCGGTTAATTCTGCGTGTTGGCCAATCAGGTTCTTCTCTCTTGCTTTATTAAGGATCGTCTCTCTATTTAGTCCGGCACCATCATCCGATATCTCTATCACAACATTGCCAGAATCATGGAAAGCGTTTAATTTAACTTGGCCCTTTTCACTCTTACCTTTTTTCATCCTTTCTTCTGGCATTTCAATACCATGGTCTATGGCATTGCGTATTAAGTGCATTAGTGGGTCGTTTAACTTGTCCACATAGGTTTTATCTAATTCGGTTTCACCACCTGATATGGTCAGTCCAATATCTTTGTTTAACTGTTGACCAACATCTCTTACCACCCGTTTAAATTTGTTGAAAGTGTGGCCAATTTGCACCATTCTGAGATGTAATGCCGTGTCACGAATTTCTTCAACAAGTCGCTCTAAGTCGTACATAATCTGCAAAAGTGCTTCATCACCTGTCTTTTGCGCCTGCAAATGTGCTGTAGCTCCAGTGATAACCATCTCACCGACAAGATCAATAAGGCCATCTAATTTATGAGTATCAATGCGTACTACTTTCGACTTTGATCTTATACTGTCTTGTTTATTTAGCGCTGCATTTACCACACTACCACTAACAAATTGTTCATCTACTAAAACCTCTCCAATTTGTACATTCTGGTTATTTTCGTGATGTTGCTCCTGTAAATACAGCGCTTCTTCTAACTCATCTGCAGACAAAGCACCGCAATTTACTAATATTTCCCCGATGCGATCATCGTCTTCATCCAGATTATTAATTAACTTAATATATTCAGAAATTTTGGCGTTTGGCGGGATTAGGGTGATATCCGCATCTTGCTTGACAAATTCAAAGACTTCGAGAATATCATCCCGGTTTGATTTGCTGTCAAATCTAATTTCGAAACCTAAATAACAATCCTCAACTTCCAAGTCTTCTAGAGATGGTATCTTATCAATCAATGTCTCTATCGAAACAATATCACCTAGTTTTCTCAGGTACTTAATAAAGGACGCTGGATCCATCCCATTAGCCAGGACGTCGTGGTTAAATCTTAAGGAGAGATGCCAATTATCGTTTTCAATATTCTTGTCGGCCTCCTCATCGATATACGATACCGCTTCTGATTCATCGTTCGAACCTTCGCTGTTCTGTACATCTGCGCTATCGCTCTTACCTAAGTCGGTGTCACCCAACAGTTCTTCAAAACGCTGGATAACCTCAGATATTTTACTTTCAACTTCGTCTGTTAGCGCTTTGTTGTTGACTTCGGCATCTACCATGGTGTGAACTAAATCTTTACATTGTAAAAACAGCTCAACTTCAGTATTGGAAATCTTGGCATCGCTATGCCGAAGTATATCTAACAAGCTTTCACTGACGTGCGTTAAATCAACTAATCGATCAAAGCCAAAGATGCCAGATGTGCCTTTGATGGTGTGTATAGCGCGAAACAGCGCATCAATTGCTTCTTTATTGTTATCTGAAGTATCTATATCTAAGAGTACTTCTTCTACCTCTTCTAATAACTCAGTGCTTTCTTCTTGAAAGGTCTGTAAAGCGGCATCTAAGTTCATCATTAATTACCTTAGTGTTGGTTTTAAGCTATTGTGACTGAGACATAAGGAATGAGGAAAGTCCAAATAATTTCACTAACTCATCTACCGAATGATTACAGTTAATATAATTAATAGTCTTGCTATCCTCATTTCCTTGCTTTTTAAATGCTAATAACACTTGCAACCCCGCCGTATCTATTTCAGCTGTTTTGGCAAGATCAACGGTTATTTCACTATGCTTCTTATATAACTTAACTAAATCTGACATTACTTGTCCTGCGGTGTAGATTGTCAGTTCGATAGGTGCTTCGAATACTTTACTCATGGTGTCATCCCTTACATAATCAACTGTTCAACAGCCGATATCATTTTTTCAGGTTTAAACGGCTTGACCATCCACGCTTTAGCACCTGCTTTTTTGCCTTTTTCCATCATTTCTTGTTGGTTTTCTGTAGTTAACATAATGACAGGCGTGAACTTATATTGTGGATTCTTTTTTAGTTCAGTAACAAACTCTATACCGTTCATATTTGGCATGTTGACATCCGAGACAATTAGGTGAATTTTTTCACCATTAAGCTTGGATAAACCATCTTTACCATCACAAGCTTCTATGACATTGTAGCCCTCTCGAGTCAGAGACATATTGACAACTTGACGAAGGGCGCTAGAGTCATCCACAATTAATATATTCTTAGACATATTATCCTCTCTTAACTAAATCGCACTATTATTGATTTATTGCGAACTAAAAAAATGTTAAATCACCACCCGCTTTATCGTCTTCTTCCGCATAACCAGCAACCACACGCTGCTCATGAGTTGTAAACATTTTGCAAAACTCCGCTTTTATAGCATCGATATCAACAGCGGTCTGCAAGTCAGACTGGCTACTCTCTGCAATTTTATCTGCTAGAAACTGCAAGTTATGAATCACTGCATCATCGATCTGACTAACGCGATCTTGAAACTGCAAATCAACAAGAACGTTTTCTATCATTAGCTTGATGTTTTCATTATGCTCAGATACTTGACCGGCATAGGTTTCAACTTGTGTGGCATAGTTTTTCCATCTTGACATTGTTGTGTCAGTTAGCTCACGATAGTTAGCCATTCTAGTTTTACCTTGTTCTACAGTGTCAGTTATTACCGTAACAGTTTGTTCGATGCTTTGTTTCATATCATCGATAAATGTACCTATTCGTTCACCAGTTTCTTTTGATTTTGTCGCCAATGCCCTCACTTCATCGGCAACCACAGCAAAGCCTCGACCGTTCTCTCCAGCTCTAGCTGCTTCAATAGACGCGTTAAGGGCTAAAAGGTTAGTTTGTGACGCGATATTTTCTACTTCGCCAGATAACCTTTTCAGCTCGGTTACACGATCAACGATAGGGTGTACGGTTGTAATGACTGATTCTTGCGTCTCTTGTATTTGCTCCAGGTAGTCCAGTATGTTTTCTAATGTTCGTCGGCTATATTCGAAAATTTCTTTGTCGTTGCCGTCACTTTCTCCGCCGCTTTTTCCGCCACTATGTTTTTCTGTTAAAAGTGCCTTACAGGTATTTTCCATAGCATTGTCTAGTGACATCATCATCTCAGCAAACTTCTGATTGAGATCGGTAATATTTTCAAAAGTGATTTGTTGAGAGTCTTTTACTTGTTGGCCAATAAGGGGGAAAATATCGTTGGTCAGTGCGTTAAGTTTCAGGCGATCAATAATCTTACGGTTGTAATCAAGATCGTCCTCGATAGATTCATGCTTTTGTTCTGATAGCAAAGCTTTGTCCTCTAGATTTTTTTTTCGATAAAACCATAAGCAGCTGCTTGCACCAACAGCACATATGATTCCAATAATACTTGGAACAATACCTGTTGCCATGTGAGGCAACAGCGCGGTTACTGCGATAAAGCCTAATCCTAAATAAAACATACAGCTCTCTTTTTTAACCTTGTTTTTGTAAAATGAAGATACGACTAGTATCAATCAACTACTTTCACAGAAAAACCATTCAGATATTTGAACGAGCTAACAGTGAGCATCAACTGAAAAATATGTAATGCTTACACATACATAGTTTACTTAATTATAGACAAAACAAGAGAAAAGCGAGTTTGAAAAAAGGGGGCTCAAGCCTGTTAGAATACAATCAACTCAATAAAAATTGCTCTTTTTCGAGTGAAACTTTTATTAGAAAGTTAATGAAATTAGGTTGCCTGAGCGAAATAAGCAGACGCTATTATAACTCATAAGAAAGAAGTAAAAGCAGTTGTGTGAAATTAGGGAACAGTATATAAGACGGACCGAGCTTTCCTGAAGTAGTATTAAATGTTATTACAAGTGAAACCAGCTCCTATCCGAAAGATATATTCTACATGCAGTCATTTTTTTAATGTACATCTTGATATAGTATTTTTTTTGCGAAAGTCCGAAAACTTCTTACTAAAGTTATAGTCGTTTTTTCATTCGTTGACATTTCTCAATGGTTTTATATCGCCCTAATAGGTTATTAATTCATAGAACTCCCGTGGCCGATAGGATATTTTTTCTTTATCTTTCTGTCAAAGGTGAGGGAATATTGAACTGATATCAGCGCGATATCATTCTAAGGTTTTCGACATAGATATCAAAAATATAGGCAACAAAAATATAGATACGAAAAGCATAGGTGTGAAAAACATGGGTGTGAAAAGCACAGGTATAAAAAAACAGATACGAAGCACATGGGTAAAAAACGTAGCGATACAAACGTAGTTATAAAATTAGTTATAAAGCCAGTTATAAAACGTCGTGTGGAATCGTAACCGTTGTTGTCTACGTTGTTATCTACGTTTTTGACGACAGAGAATCCTGCGATCAATCCAGTGAGAGATGATGTATCACCTAGCCTTGCGTCGATTTTTCTTCTAACGTAAACCGTGCCACCAAGGACTCAAGTAGTTGTGCACTTGCCTGTAGTTCAGCAGTACCCGACTCAATCTCTTTGATCTTACGTTGGCTCTCTTGAGCAATCTCCGTGGCTTCGGTGCCCAGCTTGTGGATTTCAGCTGTAGATTGCGACTGATTTTCCACGGACTTCGTGATTTCTTGGGTCATATTCATGACCTGAAGAATATTGTCAGTAACGCTTCGAATGGATGACTCAGTTGCGCTCAAGCTTTTAAACATCACCTCTGTGCTATCGGTGGCTTGTTCAATGATACCAATAAATACGTCGTTGGCTTTTGCATTATTGTTAAGTAGTTCAGAGATATTATTGGCAGATTCCTGCGTTTTATTTGCTAACGAACGAATTTCAGTTGCCACCACGGAAAAGCCTTTACCGGCCTGGCCGGCACGTGCAGCTTCTATGGCTGCGTTCAGTGACAGCAGGTTTGTCTGGGTGGCGATTTCTTTAATCACGTCGATCATCGATAACATCGCGCCACTCTGTTCGTTGAGCTCCGCGATAGTAGTCTTGATTTGACTGATTTCGCCGCCTAGTTGCTTGGCATTGGTGGCAAGCGTATTCATGTTTTCTACGCTACCATCTGCTTTGCCACGCGCTTCTTGTATTTGATTTGTTGTGTCAGATACATTTTGGACAATTCGTTCTATGCCCTCAGAAATCACGCCGGTAGCGGTCGATGTGAGAGTTGATTTATACACGGTGTCATCTGTATTGTTCTCGAGAACAACCAGCCCTTCAGCTGTGGCATCAGTTTCTCGATGTATTTCTCCCGCAACGCAGGCAATTTGTTCGACCAGTTTATGCAATTCTTGCATATGGATATTAAAAGATTGGCTGGATACGCCGATTTCGTCATTGCCGTTAACGGGAATCCGCTGTGTAAGATCAGCATCTTTGCTTTCCGCTACCTCGATTAACGATCGTTTCAGCATATTGATAGGCTTGATGATCTGATTATTAAAAAGCATTCCCATAGCGATTGAAAGCAGGACAGCACCTACTAAAGAGTAAACCGACGCTTCTTGAATTTGAGTCATTGACTGGTTGACACTTTCACTTGTTGTTTTTATGTTGTGCTGTTGTATGTCAGACAAACGGCCCAGATCTTTTTTAATATCATTCAGTAGAGGGGCCAGGGTGGTACGAGCAAAGTAACTATCAGTGCGCCACTTGTCGCTGCTATGGATAGCGTAGATATCCGTCAGGCGAGCCTTAAAAGCTTGATACAAATCAACTACGTCTTCTAGAATTTCAATTTCATCATCGGATAATTCGTCTTCGGCTTGACTCAACTGCTTAATGCTCTCATCGCAGCGGGCGAGATACAGCTTAATGTTTTCCATTCCTTTGTCATCCCTAAACCCTAAGTAGAAACGTAAACTACTCATTGCCATAGACCAACTGAATCGAAAGTCATTAAGTACATCGCTTCTTGCACTATCATCTTCGCCCAAAGCTTCTAATTCAATTAGCCAGTCGTAAAGTGCTTGCAAAATGGCTTCGCCTTTCGGTTCTAGTTCTTCTCGAGCTATTTTTACCGCTGGCATATTGTTTTCATCTTTTGAGGCGATTTCATAAAGCTCTGTCTTATGTTTAGAAAACGTATTAAATTTTGCAGTAATAGATTCGATGAGTTGAAATACTTCTACTGAGCCGTTTAGTGTTGATGACTCTTCTAGCGTTGATGACTCTTCGGCCATTTTACGGAGCTCGGAAAGCTTTTCTTCAATCGAGACTCGGGTCGTTTCGAAAGCGGCCTGATCTTCTTTAGCGTGACTTAGCAGGTAGAACAGTAAGGAATTTGAGGCTTGATAGATTTCACTGGTTATGTGTAACGATGTGGCAAATTCAGGTTGTACTTTACTGGACACATATTCTACATTTTCTTTAGTGTCCATTATTTGTAGAGATGTGTATCCAACGAGCAGGCCTAATACTGTGGCTATTAGCCCCAAACTAACCCAAATTTTGTACTTCATGGATATATCTGAAAATCGAGATACCATAGTATTAATATTCCATCAAAATCTTAAAAGTGGCCTCTCGTGTTGGCAGATAATCATGAGCTATATAATTTGTTATCAGTATAGTACATTCTCTATAAACTAAATCGTAATTGCCTTTTAATCACTGTAAGACGACCTGTTTGACTGCCATCATTCCCTGTTACCAGTCTCGGTGATATTGCTCAGGCTACCATAAGGTTGTAATGTCATAATATTAGATAGTTGTAGTGAAATATCATTCTTAAACTATGCCATTTTTTGAGTCATTCGTTGTCAACTATTAATAACTTTAGCACAGCATGTTGTTTCCCCTTTATTGTCGGGGAAAATTTTTCAGTAGGAAATGGAGACTAAAAGAAGAATTTTAATTACTAGACTGAATAGGCATAAATGGTGGTGATACACGTCAATTGAATATGCCAACTTGATTTAATGTGCTCACTAATTTACTACCAATAGTCTTAGGTAGAATTTTTTCCTTTAGACTTGCGTGTGGATCTATCTTGTCCAAGGCATGCCGATGTTGATAAAACTCGAGTATGGCTTGCGCCAAGGCTTCCTCATTTTCGGCAGGAATTAGCCAAATACCTGGGTCATCATTACCTAACAGCTCTGCAATCGCCGGTGAATCTCTGGTAACAATAGGTTTGCCAGCGGCAATAATTTGGAAAACTTTATTAGGAATAACCATTGCGCTTTTCTGAGTGTTACCAAAAATGCCTAAACAAATATCTGCAGCGTGAATTTGGTCTACGAGTTGTTCGTAAGGCACCCAAGTAATCCACGTTAAATTGGATACTTTAGCCGAATCAAGTTCGGCTTGTATTTTATTTGATTCTTGGCCTTTACCAATAATCGTCCAGTTTGCAATATCACTGGGCACTAATCGTGATGCCTTTATAATAGTGCTAATACCATGTAATGGAATAAAGGTACCGTAGAAGAGTATATTGATTGGTCCCGATTTAATTGACGAATGGTCTGTAACAAGTTGTTGCTGGAAAAAATACTCTTCTGCACCAACAAAAGCATGGATTACTTTATTTGGGCCTAACGCATACTTCTGACGAAAATAGTCTGCGTGCGCGTTAGTGTCTAATAAAACGGTTGTTGCTAAACGGCAGGCAAGCCATTCCCAGCAATATATGGCGATACTGAGGGGATGGTGTTTACCAAATAATTTTCTGTCTTCTACCACAGTATTATAAAGAGAAATAAATGCATCCCACACAATGGGGATGCCTCTTAATTTTGCAAAAGGCCAAAGCATGAATACATCTAAATGTCCAAGGTAGCCGATCATAATGAAATCAGGTTTTTGTAATCGCATAAAGCGCATAATCAATGCAGGATAGGCAAGTAAGTAGCGTAAAGCGAGAGCGAACCAGCTACCAATACCTCTAATCTGGCTTTTGTCGTTGTCTTTGGCCCAAATGTTTTCGTGGCAGGTGACAATCTTACAGCCAGCTTGTGCCAAACTATTTAGCAAAATTGGATTACGTGGTTTGCTCAGATCATAGGTTCCCCAGTAGATGGCACTGGGATGCTGTTGTTTAGCTGGAGCATCCTTTGTTTGTCGTTTTATTGCAGCAGAGGAGCTGTCTGTCAATGAGGAACTGCCTGTCAACATAGTTACTTTTGGCAGGCAACTTCCGATGAATAATGTTATGCAGTCACCTAGCATTTGCGCTATTCGAGTAAATGCAGCTATGCCAACCGCCGCTAGCTCTCCGTAGATTGGTGTCAGCAGTAACACAAAAATAATTTCTCTCACTCCGATACCTGCTGGCGACCCAGGCGCTAAAAAGCCACCGACAAATGCAATAGTGAAAATACCGCAGATGAATAAAAAATTACCCTCAATGTCGATATCGAAAATCGCGTGAGCCAGAAAGTTTGTTGATAACCCCAGAAGAAAATAGGCGAATAAATATAATAGTATACAATTCAACAATACCCTAGCACGTGGCATGGTAGGAATTTGTAATATGTTTTGCTGCCTAATTCGTGCTGATAACTTAGGTGATAAATATATAATGAGGACAATAGTTGCAAGGCACACGACGCCGATGTACAGCAGTTCGGTCAGCGTTGGTATAGGGCCGGCTATAGTATCAATATCGACATAGGCAATGGTTGCCGTAGCAAAGAGAATGGAAGAGAATACTAACAATACTAATTCGAATACTAAAGTATAAGAGACATTTGTCGCGGCTAAGCCCGCTGACTTTGCCATGACGACCCGGCCCAAGAGGTGAGCAATATTACCGGGAATATATTTGGCAATCTGAGATATAAAAAAAATCCGCGTTGTTGTTGCAAAATATTGTTTTTCGCCAATTCCTTGCAATAATAGATACCAAATGTATGCTCCCACAGTATTCGTCAACACAAAAGTTAAAGAGGTGATTAGTAGGGGAATAGTGTAGTCAGGCTGCCATTGAAAATGCTCAAGCTGTTGATAAACACAATAGCCGAAATAAGCGATAGCAAAAACAACAAATAATCTGGTTATTATGCCAAATAGAGATTTGAAGTTTTGGAACTTAAGCAAGGCGTCCCCCATAGCTTAGTTCGGCTTTCTCGCCAATACGATAAAACCATCACCATAACCGTATTTAGCAAAATAGACTTGTATGTAACAGCAAAAAGACATTAGTGCCCGGCCCAGCATACTGGTCTGAAAGGCGTAAAAGCGTGCTTCTTTGGTTCTGTCTACACCGCTACGATCCGTACCAGTTTTATCACCTCGCTGCATTTTTTTTGTTTCTTGGGCATAGATTCGATTGCGGACAAAGTTAGTAGCGTAGGAAAGCGGATAACCATAGACTTCAAAGTGCAAACACTCTAAACCGCAACGGTGGAGTAGGGCGAGGAGTTCATCTTTTTCATATCGTCGATAATGTCCTGCCCATACATCTGACGGGCCCCACATAGCTTTCAGCGCTGGAACAGAAAAAATAAAGTAGCCACCTGGTTTAACCCACTTAGCCCATTCTGTTAAAGCAACATCATCGTGTTCAATATGTTCTAGAACTTCAAACGAGACCAGATAATCGAATTCCTCTTGCCAGTCTTTGGCTTCGCTATGCAGCTTGATTTTTGAGATTGCGCCGGCAAAGATCCGGTTAGCAATTGCTCTGGCTTGCTCGGAGGACTCTAAGGCTTCGCAAGTAAAACCTCGTTGGGCTAAATCAAAAGAGGTTGCGCCAGCGCCACAGCCGACTTCGAGTACTTTACCGGGTTCTAGGCCATTAAAGAGTTTAAGTAATCTAGCACGGCGCAGGAGATACTTGGGCGCTGGTACCCAGGAATTATCTTTTAGATAGACGCCATAGTCGGGATGAATACCTATTTCACTAAGCTTTGTCATTAGTGCTTCCATATTATGTTGCTAACTATTTTACACAGCCTATCGCAGTTAACGTATAAGTATTATTTGTCTGGGCTTCCATTACTTACACATCTATTCAACTATTATCCATTCAAGCATTATAGTAGTTAGCTAAATTGCGTCTATCTAATAGAGGTCTGCTCATCCTGCAGACTCAGAAACAGCTGTTTCATCTCACCGCCGTGTGATACAAATATGGTTTTAACCGATAAGCCGGAGAGCACATTTTCAGTTTCAAGTTTATCCCATTCGTCGTTACCTAACGCGGCATAAGCAGCTTGGCCTCGTTTAAGATAGAATATAGCTATCTTTTTAAAATCGGCAAAATTATCAACTCTAGGATTGGCTATTCTATAGTTTCCGTATTCAATAATCCCCCAGATTGGATCAACGGCCGTTGTTAAAATAACGGCATCCTGTTCTGTTAATTCTGCCAGTTTTGCAGCAACGGAATTATTTACGTTACGTACCAAGGTGCTTCGTGGAATGTCGTAAGTGTAGGTAGCGCCGATCCCCCAAGAGACGCAGGTGACCACC
>JANQMK010000433.1 GCA_028280085.1 Pseudomonadales bacterium | reverse complement strand
GGTAACCTGTCACAGTCGTCAAGAGGACTACTATCTACAACGAGTGTTTATGCTCGGTGATCCAACTATAAGAGATAATAATAAGCCTTATTTAATCTTCTGTGATAACGAAAGACAACTTTTGACGCTATTTTTAGACTATTTTAGCCAAATCGACCCTGACATTATTATTGGCTGGAGCGTTATTAACTTCGATATGCGTTTTTTACAGCGCACTGCGGATAAACTCAAGGTGCCCTTAACACTAGGTCGAGCCAATACGCCATTGAATTGGCGGCAACATAGAAACGATACAGAGCATTACTCTCTCAAAATTCCTGGTCGTTTAGTACTTGATGGCATCGATACGCTCAAGTCAGCCACCTATAATTTCGAAAGCTTTTCATTACAATATGTATCGAATGCACTGTTGAAGCGCGGCAAACTGATTCACGATGTCGACAACCGAGGTGCGGAGATCACTCGTTTATTTGCCGAAGATAAAAGTTCCCTAGCCGCCTACAATCTTGAGGACTGCCAGCTAGTTTGGGAAATTTTTCAACATGCACAGTTAATTGAATTTGCTATAGAGCGTGCGCGATTGACTGGATTAGCCATGGATCGATTTGGCGGTTCTGTTGCTTCATTTGACAACCGCTATCTTCCAAGATTACATCGGGCCGGTTATATAGCACCAAATTTACCTGAAAATCCGCAAGGAGTTGGTAGCCCGGGGGGGTATGTGATGGACTCCTACCCAGGCGTTTATGACCACGTGATTGTATTAGACTTTAAAAGCCTGTATCCCAGTATTATTCGCACCTTTAAAATTGATCCGATAGGGCTTATCGAAGGATTGAAACTTCAACCCACCGCCATTTGCAATGATCAAAAAGAAACCGACATCACATCATATAAAGATCTAATACCTGGCTTTAACGGCGCAATCTTTGCCAAACACAAGCATATTCTACCTAACATCATCGATGAACTATGGGCTGCCAGAGACCAAGCGAAGAAAGAAAATAATACCGCCCTGTCACAGGCCATTAAAATTTTAATGAACTCTTTTTATGGCGTGATGGGTACCCCAGGGTGTCGCTTTTTCGATTCTCGCCTACCCAGCTCTATCACGTTGCGTGGTCATCATATTCTTACCCAAAGTAAGAACTTGATTGAAAATCAAGGTTACAAGGTTATTTATGGTGATACCGATTCCGTATTCGTTTGGCTCAAAGATATCCCAAAAAATATGCCACACACAGAGGTCGATCAAATTGCGGAAAAGCTGGCGACATCACTTAACCAAGCCTGGCGCGATATCCTCACCCGTCAATATGATACTGTTAGCCATCTTGAAATAGAGTTCGAAACCCACTTTTGTCGCTTCATTATGCCTACTGTTCGTGGTTCAGAAGTAGGTAGTAAAAAACGCTATGCCGGACTCACCATAGACCGCGACGGTAAAGAAGAACTTGTCTTTAAAGGATTAGAAACAGTTCGTACTGATTGGACCCAATTAGCTCGCCATTTTCAACGTGAGTTGTATCGAAAAATTTTTTATGGCGAACCCTATGAAGACTACATCAGACAACTAGTTACTGACATTAAAGCAGGCATATGTGATGCAGAGCTAGTCTATCGCAAACGCATCAGGCGGCCTTTAAACAACTATCAGAAGAATGTCCCACCTCACGTACAAGCCGCCAGAAAAGCGGAAAGCTATTTACAACAAAAAGGGCTGCCATCACGTTATAAACGAGGCGGCTGGATACAATATGTAATCACGACCAAGGGACCGGAACCACTAGAGTGTTACACATCGCCGCTGGATTATGATACTTACATTCAACGACAAATTGAGCCCATCGTTGATGGTATATTGCACTTTTACCAAACATCATTTAAGCACATTGTTGACAATCAAATTAGGTTATTTGAGTAACTGCTGGTCCAAACTTCTTAGCTAAATAGTTCGTCTAACACTCTTTATTTCTTAGCGCTAAAATGTCGTTGAGCATAAAAATCCATTAGCCCTTTGCTGCACTTTATCCTATATTACAAGTTATCCCGCTATAGCAAATATTTTTTTAACATTATAAACAAAACACCTATAAACTAAAGTGCTTATATATAAGTCAAATCGTGGCCCCATTATTGTCTGCTCCCACTGTTGTCACTTATCAAATAACGACAACAACTCGGGCCTGGATGCACTACAGTAGAGCTTAAGGAACTGTGATACCTAATACGTCAACTGAAGACCTATTTACACAAGGGAAGTCTGCCTACCAAGCTGGTCAGTATCAAGAGGCAATCAGTTCACTACAAACCGTGTTACAACATAACCCAACTCATGGAGATGCCCTCTCCTTACTCGCAACGATTTACTTTCGTGCTGAGATGTATCAGGATGCCGCAACACTGCTTGAAAAATTCATTACTATATGCCCCAACGACGAATCTGGTTGGTACCAGCTAGCGATATCATATATCCGGCTCAATCAGCTGCAAAACGCGGAAAACACTCTAACCAAAGGAATAGACCTTTCAAACGTTACTTGGGTATTGTGGGCTACTCTCATCGATCTACATTTAACACAAAATAATGTTGAGTGTGCAATAGAAGTTGGCGAACACGCTGTCAACAAGCTCGCAGCCAATCCGCACCCTGCCCCTCTTTGTAATTTAGGGAACGCCTTCATTCGCGCTAAAAATTATTCCCGAGCAATAGATGTATTGGAAACAGCTAAACAAATGGATCCTCACAACCTAGCTATCTTAGGAAATCTAGCATTGGCTGCGACCAAAGATAACAACTGGTTACAGGCAAAAGAATATTACCAACAAGCGCTAACTCTCGCTCCTAGCTCATTTGAAATACATAGTAATTACGCAATAGCACTAAGAGATCATGGCGATTTGGAGCAGGCGCGTATAATAATGGAGAAGGCTCTCGCCATTCGACCGAATCAATACGCTGAAAAGTTTTATTTTGCTGACTTACTTTACGAAACAGGAGAATTTGACAAAAGCATCGAACAATACAACGAAGTTATCAGCAGTAACAGCCCTGACGTCGACATGCACAAGGTACACTTTGGTTTATCATTTAGTTTATTAATAACTGGCAACTACCAGCAAGGCTGGCGTGAGTATCAGTGGCGGGATTTATCTATCACACTCAATCACTATCAACCGCGTTTTCCTGATGTCCCCTTGTGGCGGGGTGAAACCCTCAATAACAAAATACTACTGGTTATCGCTGAGCAGGGTTACGGCGATACTCTACAGTTTGCACGTTACCTAGAACAACTACAACTGAAACAGCCAAAGGCAATATATTTTTGCGTTCCACCGGAGTTAGCCTCATTACTGGGCAAATCGTTCGATAATATAGGTATCCTTATTGATTTCAACGACATTCCACACCATGACTATTATGTCCATCTATTGCAAATACCCGAAATCGAAAAAACTGAACTAACCAATATACCTAATAGGATACCCTATCTAAAAACCTTTAAAACCGATCGCGACTATTGGAAGCAAGAGCTCGCCCAATACGCAGGTATAAAAGTTGGTGTTGTATGGAAAGGTGACCCAAATAACGTTTCTGATTATAAACGTTCAATCCCTTATAACATAATTAGCATATTATTTGAGTTAAGAGATATCCAGTTTATCACTTTACAGATTGATCGCAATAAGATGGAGAAGCTGCCAGCCAACGTCATTGATTTAACCAATCAGTTAACTGACTTTGCGAAAACGGCGGCCCTGATTGAAAACTTGGATCTAGTTATTACACCTTGCACCGCAGTGGCACACCTAGCGGGCGCACTGGGCAAACCGACATGGATTTTGTTGGCCCACGTACCCGACTGGCGCTGGGGCACAACTGGCAGTAGCAGTCCTTGGTATTCAACTGTACGACTATTTCGCCAAACCCAGCGCGCCCAATGGGAAACCGTTGTCGACAATGTTAAGTCATGTTTAAAAAGCGAATATGACATTGAGAGTCCCTAATACAACCGTTTACTCATATACGAAATTAACCCATCAGCTAAGACTTTAATTCACTTTATTCCAACTTTAAAACTATCAGATATAACTCTAGCCGATCTAAAGCCAATAGCACTAAACGGGCATACCAGGATCTAGTGAAGGAACTAAAAATACCATAATGATATATAAAAGTACTTTGATTAACTCTAGACAGGCTATAGAATTAAAACTACCTTTGTGACATAGTTAAGCTAATTATTCTTTTGACCACCACGCAAAAATCATTAGTAAAATATCACAAATAAATTTAACCCCTAGTAACTCTTTTTATTACTAGATGGAAGCAGCTGAGCTATATTATGAAAGGCACTAAAGTTTTAGCTATTGATGATGATTCTGAATTTCTGGGAATTATTGCAGAATTACTGAGTGAAGATTTTACCGTTACTTGTAAAACTTCGGGAGAAGCTGCTATACAGCTGTGTAACGATCTAAAGCCTGACATTGTTTTACTCGATATCAGTATGTCTCCCATGGACGGCTATACAGCGTGCCAAAGAATCAAATCAATTGATGAGAATAATAATCCCGCGGTCGTGTTTGTATCAGGACTTACTGGTAAAGATGATATTCTAAAAGCCTATGATACTGGCGCTGACGATTACATTATTAAGCCTTTTCATAACAATGAGTTCATCTCAAAATTGCAAGCCATCGAGCGCTTCAACATAAAACGCTCAGAGCTTATCGATAGAGAGAAACTGTCTAGAACTGTTGCGTTTCAATCGATGAAAGAAGCATCCGAATATGGTAATATCGTTCAGTTCTTAAAAGACACTTTTTCTTGTAAAAGCCCAGCCGAACTGGCAGAAACATTATTTAAAACCACTCGACAATATGACATCTCCTGCTGCGTTCAAATTCGCACTAGTGAAGGCAATCTGAATTATGCCGATAGCGGAACTCAGTGCAGTCCGATAGAAGTCAAGATATTTAAAGAGTTACTACACGCTGGCCGTATTGTAGATTTCAACTCCCGCACCATTTTTAACGACCATCATGTTTCCATATTTGTTAAAAATATGCCTATCGATGACCCAGAAAGATATGGCCGGCTCAAGGATACGCTTGCAGTGATTATTGAAGGCATGGAAACCAGAATAGTTGATGTACTACGACGGAGTTACATTGTTCATACCATGGAGACAACCAAAGACTCCATCAGGAAGATGGAAAATCAATTTCTGTCACATGAACGCCAGACGCTGGATGCCATTGAAGCTTTGATGGATAATTTAAACAAGGCCCTGAGCAATCTCGCGTTATCCGAGGAGCAAGAAATATTTTTGCTAAGTTTTGTAGAACAAAGTATGGGACACCTTGTTGACATTAATATAGAAGGCAGAAAGATTGATAACTTTATTGAGGAAATCATTCAAGGTATAAAAAGTTGTATTAAAATCTGACGTTTCACATACCAAATACCAAGAACTTTGAAACTAGGAATCTTGGAAAACTCAGCATCTTAGAAAACTGACACCTTGAAAAACTAAGCATCACAGGCTTTGCTTCTAATATGAATATCTGAGATAAAGAAAGTCTAGCGCCATGTAAACCTGATCATGCTTCCGCTAATTCAAAGCTAAACTCAGTACCCTTTGCCAGCTCACTAGATACCTTAATATCAGC
>JANQMK010000413.1 GCA_028280085.1 Pseudomonadales bacterium | reverse complement strand
AGCAACAAAGCATAATTTGTTGGTTATACTTTTAAATATCTAAATTTTTTAATAGAACTATGAGTCAAACACAGCCGCAATCAGCACCCAACACTGTCTTTATAGTCTTTATTGTTGCGCTTGCCTGTTACATAGCTGGTCGGCTCGATCTTATTACTATTACCCACAGCCATATTCCCGCAATATCAGCTGCAACCGGAGTAGCGCTCGCTAGTATACTACTTTGCGGCAACCGGGCCTTGCTGGGTGTATTCGTCGGTTCAATCTGTTTACCATGGCAGGAGCAACTCGCAGATATTACCTGGGTAGTCTCGCTATCATTCTCAATCGGAATAACTAGCCAAACATATATTGCAAATATTCTTCTTCAGCGATTTATGGGGCCGTCAATTCAATACGCAAACAGTAAAGATCTTATTACGTTACTTCTCATTGGTGGACCATTTGCCTGTCTGGTTTCTAGTACTATTAGTATCACCGCTCTATTTATTAACGGAATCGTCACCAGCGATAGTTATCCAATAAATTGGCTGATATTCTGGTTAGGAAGTAGTGTCGGGGTAGTAACGTTTACACCACTCCTGTTGTTGCTATTTAGCAACAACATTGTCAAACATCTGCATTATCGGTTGGCAATAACCGGGTATTCATCGGTTATAATAGTGGGCCTCCTCTGTGCTTTTTTCTTATTAAAAAGCTATTATCAATTCCTATTGTTGCCCTGGGGTTTGCTTACTGTTGGCCTGTTGCTAGCTTCTTATGTCAATATTATCTTTTTTAAATTATATCGTTGTCGCGAAAGCCTGGAAGGGCAAATTGCCAATAAGGCGCGTGAACTAGAAGAAACACAGTCCGCTGTCGACGTTGCTAATCGCGCAAAAACTGATTTTCTCTCCGGTATGGCTCATGAATTAAGAACACCTCTTAACTCAATTATTGGCTTTAGTCATCGCATCATCCAGAAAATGCCTAACAATGCAGACGAGAGAATTACTATTGCTCTAGGCACCATTGAAAAAAATGGTCAGCATTTACTATTCATGGTCAATAAAATGCTGGATCTTTCTAAAATAGAATCCGGCGAGATGAAGGTAGAAGGAAAAATGTTTAATCTACCTGATTTTATTGAAGAGATATATGCTAAAACCGAAAGAATGGCAAAAGATAAAGACCTCAACTATCGAATTGACATAGCCGATTCACTAGCTGAGGTTTACGGCGATCCTTATAAGTTGTCACAGATTCTCTTAAACCTAATTTCAAATGCAATCAAATATACCTCGACAGGAGAAGTATCGCTAACGGTAGAGCCAGAAAATCGTGACCAACAAGAAGGCATTCTATTTGTCGTGAAGGATACAGGTGTTGGTATTCCTATCGAAGCATTTAAGCATTTATTTAAGAAATTTCAACAGATTGACAATCGAAGGTCTTATCAAGTTGAAGGAACGGGAATAGGCCTGGCATTAGCCTCCGAAATGACGCGCATAATGCAGGGTATGATGAGCGTCGATAGTATGGTCGGTCGAGGATCAAATTTTTACGTTTGGCTACCCCTAACCAAGCAAGCGCCTGGTACCGGCTTGACAACGTAACCGCCGCTAGATGGTAAAAATAACTCAAAAAATCCACGTTGCTTTCAAAGCACAAGTTTTGCAAACCATTCTACATTTATACACTGATCCGATTGGTAATCTCCTTTAAACGAATGACCTGTTGCACATAGAGCGGCAACGCAGATACTTTTTCAATGAAATCAAAAACGTACATCAATAAAGCAACAATTAATCCGTAGTCAACCATACCTTTACTGATCGCAGCTATTGGTGTATAGACAAACAAAGCCACGACACCAATCCATATCATAAAATAAGTACCTGTTTCGAGGTCACTTAGCTTTATGTTCCATCGCATCAGGCGCTGAAAATGGTTCCTGACCTGTTCAATATCAGCTTGTCTAATGGCCTCTACCTGATGTTCCAATTCAGTGTTATAGCCTGCGTTAAGTCGATAATTCAAATTTCCAATTGTCAAATAAATCAGGGCGACCAAAACCAACAAGGCAAGACAGGCGAGAAACACACTAAGGTTGAGTGTGCTAATAATAATAAGCGCCCCAGTCAAACCAATGATAGCCGTGATGACTTCAGGCAGCGCGTTTTCAAAGAATTCGACGAGTTCAGTTAGCAGGCTGGACCGCGCGGCAATAGTCGATACCGACTGGCTTCTTACTTTTTCTTGCTCCACCATTTCAGGTGTAATAATTTGGTAAATGTACGCGTAGATTCGCGTGTCATAAAATCGCCGTACGCTTCCTATCAACGCTGAAGTTACTCCCAACCCCGCTAGCAGGTAGATACCATCAAACGAGTCACTTAATAAATCGTTGATCGCCCACCCAATGAAAAGTGGATAGAGTAATTCCAAAAGCGTTTCGATCATCACCAGTGACAGAGTAAACGATATCCGCCATTTGAATCGCAAAAAAATGGAGTGTAATGACAGTGAAAACGAGCGATTCGTGCGATCATTGGTTAAACTCGAGCCAGTAGAAATTGGTCGTAACATTGACTAACACTCTCCTGGGTTACCGTGCAACTCCATGGCAAAAGGTATGAAACGCTAGGTCTGCCAGCGCATCGTGTTCCATAGGGTTCTCATTCAACGTTATCCAAGACATGTAAAACAAACCTTCCACCAGGTTCACAATCCAGGGCGTGGGTCTATCCTTGGATAGACTACCTTCTGCTTTAGCACTTTCTACCAACTGAGCGATTTCTTCTTTTTGTTTCCGGTAGATAGCGACAAGTTCAGGATCGTCTTCTTCAAGATTACCCAGTTTCATCAAAAACTCCATTTCAGCTGACAATGGAAAAATAGCTCTAAACATCAAATGAAAGGCATGCAAAGCAGATTTGGCTTCGCTTTCGACATGTTCAGTGGCTGCATCAAACACTTCCAGACAATGGATGGCAATCGCTTTAATCAGCTGTTCTTTTGTATCGTAAAGGCGGTATAAAGTGGTACGCCCGACCCCTGCTTCCCGTGCGATATCACTCAGAGTAGCCTCACTGTTTTTGCTTAATAAGACCATACCGGCAGCCAATATCATAGCTTGCGATTTTTGAATACGCGCATCCAAATGCTTTGTCATGAGAAAACCCTCTCAATTTATGAAACATACTTGTATCATATCTTGTTTTTATTTATGATACAAGTATGTTTCATATAAATACTAGTGGTCGACTATGTTGAGATTTACAGTGGCACAGCTAAAACAACGGATTGGAGGCATTGCAGTCGCCATGTTACTCGCCTCAATGGTGCTTTGGCTTATAGATGAGCAACAGCCAGCCCCTATAGTGGAAGAGCTCAAAACTGGCGGCCTTTCTGTTACCGTCGTCGAGGCAATACCGGCTAACGCCCAAATCAAAGTCAATGCCACCGGGATAACAATGGCTCGCTGGCCTGCGGCAATTACCGCATCAGTTCATGGTCGAGTAATCGAAGTTGCCAACAACACCACGCCGGGTAACCTGGTGAAAAAAGGCGAGATGCTGGTATCGCTACAGGATACCTTTTACCAAGCCGAACTGGGAGCTGCACTGGCCAGGGCATCAGAGGCAGAACTCAACTTGGCTGAAACGCTAAATCGTCAGCATGTCGCGCGAAACAGTGACAACGCGAAATCCGCTTTTGGTCTATTAGAGCCCCATGTCAAAGCGGCTAAAGCCAACCGAGAAGCGGCCAAAACCGCACTCGCATCTGCCGAACAGCAACTTGCCGATACGCAAATCAAAGTCCCGTTTGATGCAGTGGTCATCGCCGATTTGATTCATCCAGGCCAGTGGGTCAACGCTGGGGATGAATTGTTACACATAGCGGCCAGTGATTTCCTGGATATCAAAGTGCAACTTCCTGACGTGAGCTGGCAACGTCTGCAAGCCATTCAAAGCATCTCGAATGACACAACTCCAAAAGGCATAACCCTAAAAGGCATAACAATAGTATCACCCAATGGACAACAATGGTCGGCCACCATCCGTTATCTGAGTCCAGTCATGGATGCAATCACCCGGCAACGCAGCCTGATGTTGCAAGTGGCCAACCCGTTTAAACCAGCAATACCTTTGCTCGCCGACCAGCATGTGACGGTGGTGTTTGAGGGGGAGATGCAGCAGTTTGTCGTTACCGCGCCGGCGTCGGTGCTAACCGAGGATGGGAAAGTATGGAGTGTTGTTGATAAATCCCTGCAGTTAGAAACGATTGTGTTGCTGGATGAACAGCCGGAGTCAGTCTCGTTTCGCTACCAGGATAAACCGGAACAGAAACGCCTACTCGTACGTTTTCCCTTAAGCAGTTTTTTAGAAGGTCAATCGGTTGGGACGATAAGCTTCTAGTGTGGTTTAACAATAGGATGTCACTATGAAAACACTCACTCGTTGGTTTTTGGATAATCCAGTTGCAGCGAATCTCCTGATGGTATTTATCCTGGCAGCAGGGTTGCTAACCTTTCAAACTCTGCGTGTTGAGAGTTTCCCGCAAATACCGCCAACCGAGCTGGAAATCTCGGTGGTTTACCCGGGCGGCACAGCCCAACAAGTGGATGAAAGCGTTACCCAGCGCATCGAAGAAGCCATCAGCGGCGTTGCTGGCATTAGCCGCGTGACCAGTCAATCACATAATAGTTATGCATCCATCATAGTCAAGAAAAATGCCGATATTAAACTAGATCGCTTGATAGATGATGTCCGCAATCAAGTGGAGAGTATCGAAGGGTTTCCGGCACTGGCGGAGCGCCCCCGTATATATCGCAATGAATATAACAATCTCGCTGCCTTTGTCTTGGTCTATGGTGATGGCAGCGATGATCTACTACAGAAAGTCTCATCCCGTGTTGAACGAGCACTAAAAAAACACCCCGCCATCTCCAAAGTAACCAATCTGGGCAAAAGGAAACGCTTATTGTCAGTGGAACCAGATGCCGAACAGTTACAACGCTATGGCTTGTCCTTAGAGGAACTGGCTAATCGCATTCGGCAGTGGTCAGTGGAGTATCGTAGTGGAGAGTTGAGAACGGCCCGAGGCAGTATTCAATTACAGGGTAGTATTCTCGCTGACAATCTGGTTAAGCTAGAAAATATCCCGATTATCGTAACACAGTACACCCATGTAAAACTTGGCGACATCGCTACAATCAGGCGCGACTATGAGCAGACCGAAAGTATTGTTCGTTATCAAGGTCTGCCCGCTGTCGCACTGATGGTATCCACCAGTCAAAAAGACAACCTGTTTCAAATCAGCGAAGCAACACAATCGGTATTAGACTCATTAAAGCCCACTCTGCCCAAGAACATCAAGTTGGATGTGATGGCCGATATGTCGCCTTATATTTCCGAGCAATTAGATTTGTTGGGCACTAACGCCTGGCAGGGACTGCTGGTTGTTTTGTTGTTATTGGCACTGTTTCTAAATGTGCGATTAGCCTTTTGGGTCGCACTCGGTATTCCCATCTCTCTGGCGGGGGCTGTTGGGTTAATGGGGTTACCTGCGTTAGATTACAGCATTAATGATATTACCTTGTTTGGCATGATTTTAGTGTTGGGTATTTTGGTAGATGACGCCGTGGTAGTCGGCGAAAGTATCCACCAGGCCAGACAAGTAGTAAAGGATGCCAAAGAAGCAGCTTGGCAAGGGGTCGAAGCAGTGACAGTTCCCACGGTTTTTGGTGTATTAACTACGATCGCGGCTTTCTCCCCTATGCTCTGGATTGAGAACGAGCTGGCAAAGGTATTGGCAGGATTCTCCGCAGTGGTAATCTTTGCGCTGATCTTTTCACTGGTTGAAAGTAAGTTTATATTGCCGACCCATTTAAGTTACACCGGTGTTCAAAGAGGAGGCAACATCAGTCGATGGCTTGAAAACGCGAGGGGAAAATGCAACTGGGCTTTAGACTATTTTACTCTTCGTATTTATTTGCCCTTATTGTCGTTGAGTTTAGCCCATCGAAAAACAAGCTTTGCGTTGTTTGTTACCTTTGTTTTATTTGCCTATGGCGCACTGATGAAAGGGTATATCAATTCAGTATTTTTTCCGGAAATTCCAGGGCGCTATGCCACAATTAAGGTGACTATGGAGCATGGTGTTGCCAATGCCTTAACCGAACGCAATGCCAATCAGCTTGAGCAGGCGATTACACATACCGCAGATGTATTGCAACAGACATACGGGCTATCGGAATCTCCAGTGCGCAAATATATCTTGGCAAAAGAAGACCCTGAAAATATCGAGTTGACAGCAGAACTCTCGCCAAGCGCATTGGCTAACGTGCCGAGTGATCGCTTTTTGGATGAGCTTCGGCAGCAGACTGGTAACCTTGAAGGCAGTTATGCGGTGAAGTTTAGTCTCGCTGAAGAGCCCACAGGAGGTACGGCTATCGCGGTTTCGGCAAGCAATCAAGATTTGGCAAAACAGGTTGCTAATCGTATTAAGGCATCGTTGACGGAATTGCCTGGCGTCAACGATGTCTATGATGACAGCCAGCTCGCGAGAAGCCAAGTAAAAGTAATCCTAAATGAGCGAGGGATTAGCTTAGGTGCTGACCAGAATCGCTTAGCGGCGCTTGTGGGCGGCGCATTCGGCCAAGTCGACATACATCGCTTGTTAGATGAAGGGGAAGAAACTCTGGTATTAGTTCGATTCCCAGAGGCTCAGAAAAAAACTGTCGAACAGTTGAAGGCTACTCCTGTCATCTTGGGAAAGGATAACTACGTCAACTTAGGTGAAATCGCTCATTTCGAATACGAGCGAGAACCAGAAGTAGTTTATCGCCGCAATCGCGATGAAGTTGTGAGTATTTACTGGCGACAAAACCGCTCTGTCAGTTCGCCAGAAAAAACCTGGAAACGCTTGCAGGCAAAGACGATACCCGAATTAGAACGTCTATACCCTGATGTAACGATTAAGGCTATTGGTGAATTTGCAGAAATACTTGAAGTCCAGGCAGGGTTTAAGAAAGCCATGTTGCTAACACTGTTGCTTATCTATATTTTATTGGCGATACCTTTGAAGTCTTATTGGCAGCCTCTTATCATTATGTCGGTGATTCCAATTGGTTTTGCCGGAGCAATTGTCGGACACGGTTTTCTCGGACTTTCGGTTAGCCTCTTATCACTGTTTGGCATGATGGCGATGACAGGTGTCGTGATTAATGATTCGCTGGTATTAATGAGCCGATTCAATCAACTTTATGCTTCGGGTTTGTCGATGAAAGCAGCATTGCTTGAAGCCGGTAAAAGTCGTTTGCGAGCAATTTTCTTAACGACAGTAACCACTATCTGCGGTTTGTTACCGTTGCTGAGCGAAACTAGTGAACAAGCTCAATATTTAAAACCGGCTGCAGTGTCGTTGGTATTTGGTGAGCTATTTGCCACACCAGTTACCCTGATCTTAATTCCCCTGTTACTGTCTTTTGGCCGGTACAAGAACACCCTGAATACGGATAAAGTTTCCCATCCCCCAATTGTTAGCCTAGACAGATAAGACCATACCATTCTCAGTTGAAGTTTGTGTATGGATTTTAGCTTTAAGTGAACCAAAGATTCAGCTTGCCGATCAGTTACTGCCTTTAGTACTTTACCTTCTATTTTGCCAAATACAAGTTGCTACGCATGTAACGCAATCACCTAATACTCTCGACGATTGTGAGTTAGTTTCAGGAGGAAAAACCGCGCAGTCTCCCGAAGGGCAGTAGGCATCAGGAAACGGGCTACCTCCATCACAAATAGTATAACCAAAAGCATCTTGCCAGCACTCCCTTAATTATATCAGGAGCCATGCCAAAATATAGAACGTATCCATTTAACCTTAAATAGCTTTAAGGTAGGTTTAGTCGTTAAGAGTCAAAGGCTTTATTATCCGCTGGGTAAATAATGCAATAATGAAATCGCGCCCCCTACCGACCCCCTACTATAGAATTAAACAAAGTTGGATAGGTTGATGCGACAACTCGCTTGAAAAACGGCAATTCTTAATATCTAAGTACATTTTCGTCTTCTAACTGCTTTCTTAAACATCTAGCCTTATCAATATTTATAGGAAAGCCATGCTTTCCTGTTTCATAAAATGAGGCTACACTTTCCAAAGCTCCCTCAAATTTAGCCTCAGCGGACTGCCTAATATAACTAACCCCCAAACGCTCGTTCAATTGAACACCATTGCGGCCATAAAGTAGGTCTAAGCCATGTATCCATTGAGCATGAGGATGGCCAGCTTCTGCAGCGTCTTTAAATAATTTTGCGGCCTTAACTGTATCTTGGGAAACAATATCACCCACATCATAATGAATAGCCAGCTCATGAATAGCAGGAACATAACCTTTCTCTGCAGACAAATGCAACTGGCCTAATTTTCTCTTATCAAAATCTATATCTGACTCGGTAGACCGAATAAACTGAGATGCATAATACAAAGCAATAGGGCTTTTTTTATCAACTAAATCTTGAATATCACTTAAAAAACAATCAAAGCCAATTTCATCTATATTGTTCAACGCATTTTTAACAAAATCAGCATCTGATCCGATAGAGTTATCGATGAAAATATCCTCGCTTCTTCTATAATAAATCTCTCTCATTACTGAAATCTATTACCTTTATTGTCAGTGCATTTACATTGAGTATGCTTTGCTTGCTTACCCAACTTCCTTCTAGCAATTCTTTCCGCTTCAGCACGAGCTTGTCTATATGTCGGCGCAGTCGCAGTGCCAAATGCAAACTCCTCATCTGGGCAATTACCCTCTTGTAAACCATTAGAACTGGCACGACATGTACAAGTCACCCCTCTCTTCGGTTTAGCTGGCTGCTCTATTACTCTTCTAGAGACTTCTTCTAGCGCAGCAGAGCATGCAGGATTAAGATAACAATATATCAACCCGATGCCTATACCTATAGGCACAATTGGCACTCCAATAACGGCCGCTTCTCCATCCGGATCGAAGTATATGATTGGATTTTGATGAGCATATATGAATGTATTCGGGCCATCTAAAAGCCCAATCGGGTCACTCTGTACATACCGCCCTAAAGCAGGATCATAATCCCTCATCATATTGTAATACAACCCTGACTCCGTATCATGATACTGGCCCGGAAAGCGCAATGGCTGCTGTACCTCCTGGACGACCTCATCGACTTCACCAAACGGTGTATAATTGCCCTTCCACACGATGCCTTTATCGCTATTGGTCAATAACTGCGGTGTGCCCAGGTGATCATTCACATAAAAATAGGTGCTGGTGGTTTCGTCGCCACCGCCAGGCTCGCCACCTCCGCCACAGGCTAGCCCCGTGAGGGCCAATAACGGTATGACAACACCACGTAATAGGGTTTGATTATGTAACACACTATGACGATAGCGATAAATAATGATCACTAGAACGAGTAGCGCAATCACGCCCAACGGGCCTGCTGGCACTAAAGAGGCCGCCTGCATCGGCGTAACATCTTCTAGCATCGCGATGGGCATGCCGTCTAAATATACGTAGGTGCGTGATACGAAGGTGGTTGAACCCGGGATGGTTTCAAATAATAGCTTGCCATCTAAGCCATAGATAAAATGACCAGTGCCATTGAGAGTGGTTTTGCTATCACGCTGACCCAAGGCGTTGTAGCCATAGTTGGCAATACTCGCCGCATTCTGTTTAACTTCAATCAAACGGTTGTTATCGTCGTAAATAAATTCACGCCCGGTACTGTCACCCGCTAGGTTACAATTGTCGGTATAGGTGAATGTCCGCGGATTATTACCCCCATTGATAGCTTGCAATTGATTAGTAGTTAATGGGTTGGTGTAGTCTACATTTTCAGTAAAGTTATTGGCGGTGCCAGAAAGGGATCGAGACAATCGGTTACCCGTCGCGTCATAACCGTATTGATAGTTGCCATAACCTCCCGCCGCATTGGTTAAACGATATTGATCGTCGTAGCTAAAGGTTTGCGTATTATTAGCATCGATATTATCAATAATGGGGTTG
>JANQMK010000337.1 GCA_028280085.1 Pseudomonadales bacterium | reverse complement strand
ATAAGTGTATTTAATTTTCTATTTAACCTGTTTGGTTCAAACTTGCGGCACTCTTCGGTATGGATAGGTTTCGGCATTTTAGAAAAATGGTTTATCAGCCCAGCCCAGCATCAAATACACCACTCCACTAAACCCGCGCATTGTGACAAAAATTTCGGCGCTAGCCTCGCTATATGGGATCGACTGTTCGGAACGCTGTTGCTCAGCGAAAATCAACATGTCAGCCAATATGGCCTCAAAAATAAGGAAAAGCAATCGCAGAATTTGTATCGTCAGTTGCTAGGGCACCTCTGAATAATGAGGAGGTGCCCTAGGTATTAGTTGATCTAGGCCATCAACTACAAATTATAACTAAGCCGCAGGCAACACTTCGGGTAACTAGGTACTTTTAAGTAACTAAATATTTTTAAGTAACTAGGTATTCAGTAAAATGATAGTCTAACGCCAGCTTAACCCACGTCTAACTCTGCGACTTGCTCTCGTTCTCTCGTTGTTTTACTAACAACAGCGCTCGCCGCTCTATTCCCTCAGTCATAGTAGCAAAGCCTCGTTCCAGCTGCTTGCCCACAATTAAACGTGCGAAAAACGATAGCCATCCAGTTTGTTCATAGACACTCTCGTATTTGGTTTTACCTGATGCTAAGCGTGTAACCGTATGACTACGAACACCATTGACAGCACCCAATGGAATAGGTAGGCCATAGTGTATCGTTTTGCCAGGCAAATGTTTGTAAATAATCTCCCGAAAGGTAGAAACGGCAAATGGTAACAAACGAGCTTTCAGAACTATGGGAGAGCCAACTTCTAGCGTTGATTCACAGGCAACAATATATTCGTTCCATTCACCATAGGCTTTAAAGTCAGTAATTACTTCCCATACCAGTTCAGCCGGCGCATCGATTTCACGCGAGTGCACTATGCTGTACATAACAGATGTTATCCTTTAGTCAAAAAAACAAACTGATTATATACTCAACTATCAATAGAAAAATGATATTGGATCAATTTATTCCCAAAATCAAGCTGATACATTACCAAGCCGGTAAAACCACAACATACACAGCTCCGTTACAAAACCTTCTTTCATTGCAAATCGAGTAAACCTTGCGAATACGCTATCACATGGTCTGTCCTCTTAGTCAGCCCCATCACGTTCAACTGATTTTTCTCGTATAACTGTTTAAATACAAAATCCGCTCAATTAATAGGTAATAAAACACTCAGTTCATGTGTCATTTTTCACTGGCTAACTTCAATAATTCATCCTATCTTCCTGTAGACAGTATTCTATAAGGTTGGATGTATGCTATCGCCAAAAATAAAAAATAGTATCTTTTTGTTAGCGTTCGTATTATTAGCTACGAGTTGTAGCAGCGGTTCAAGTAGTAGTAAAACGTCACAGATTGCCTGCGTAAGCGAGGCGATTAATGCGGCTGGTGATATGGGGGCAGAAAGTATCGAGTCACTGGATTGCAGTGACTCTAATATAAAGTCGCTAACCGGAATTGAAACCTTGCCAAATTTAGAGACATTGAATATTGCCAATAACCAAATCACTGACTTAGAAGCTCTCTCATCACTTTCACAACTATCCACTTTACAGTTGTCCAATAATCCCATCAATGACTTTACTGTGCTCACATCCTTAGGCCAGTTACATTTACTTGATGTTTCCGGTATTCAATTGTCGCAGGACCACATTCAGCAGCTTGCACAGCTGGCAAACTTAAACCACCTCATCATGACAAACAACGGCTTGCAAGAAGTCACTTTTCTACAAAATTTCTCTGATTTAATCACCTTGGTGTTAGACCTTAACAACCTATCATCTATCGAGCCCCTATTATCTCTGCCGCAGCTAACACTATTATCTGTAGGCGGTAATCAACTGTCTGAACTACCAAATCTTGAAGCATTGATCCAACTAGAGTCACTTAATCTTAAAGATAATCAGATCCAAAATTTATCACCAGTATCTGTACTAACAAACCTCAGAGCCTTAATTGCCAGTAATAACAATATTACGGACATAACCAATCTTAATAAACTTTTAAAACTTGAATACCTTTCTCTAAGAGAAAATCAGATTACTGACATGCAATCTTTACTAGACTTGGAGAATCTAACAGCCTTGCTTATCGGAGATAATCCCATTAATGACTATGCTCTATTGTCTGACCTGGAGGAACTCATCATTCTAGGCTTAAGAGATAGCTCGATTGATAACTTCACACCGTTGCTGAATTTAAACCAGTTGCGAGTAATCGATGTAAGAGGCGTTACAAATATTACCTGTGACGAGATCGTCAGATTTCAATTTTTTATTGCCCCACTATTCTATGATATATACGATGAAGGTGGTTTACTTGGCATACTAGAAAACTCAACCTGCGAGTCGGGACAGGAAAATTCTCCAATTTTTCAATTTCTATCAAAAGTGGCTGTCGTCAATACCTTGTTTAATCCCAGTGGCGACGAGCCTTCGCTACTATTAGACTGTCTTGTTTGTATCATTGCCGAACTGTTCGAAGAATAGTAATCATGAAACAGTGGTTAGAAATAATAGCAACCACTATTTCATCACCATCACCAAGCGAAAACATTTGTCCTCCACCAAACCTACTTTGTCAACATCTACCCTGTGCCTGACATTATTTTGTTTAAAGACCAGCTCTGTCTAATTTAATATCACTGAATTGACAGTTAGCTATAAATCACCCGTTTTTTAAATACAAATCTTTAAAATTTTATTTCATTAAATTGTCACTATTGTGGATCTATTATGACGCCACAGATGTATTTGCTGCGTACATTGTTAAGTTCCCTATTTTTTCGCATTGATTACATAAAAAATTTTACTTAATCCCAACCAGTCAGTAGCCAGTTAGGAATCTGTTATTATGCGTTTAAAAAAATTCATCAATTTTGTCATATGTTATAGTTGCTTGTTATTCAGCGCTCTTTATTGCTCTACTCTGCTTGCC
>JANQMK010000328.1 GCA_028280085.1 Pseudomonadales bacterium | reverse complement strand
ACCTGAATAACTGCCGCAATAACAAGACCTATCAGCAACCATTTCGCGACGTCATGTAATAAGTCTACAAATGAAAAGCGCAGCGCTGCTACCACGCGTGATGCGACACCTGTATGTACATTGCTTTGTTCCAGTTGGTTTTCCCTCTTACAGCAATGAGAGTGTTGCTCCTCGGCTCCTGACAAATGTTGCGCGGTACTACCCACCAATAACCCCGCGACAATAGCACTACTTATTGCGGCTATTGGACGCAACAATGCCATCATGGGTCCCATTAAAGCATAGGTTACGCTGACCGAGTCCACGCCTGTTTCAGGTGTTGCTACCAGAAACGATACGGTGGCATTTTTTGATGCGCCTGCCTGTCTAAGCCCCATCGCGGCAGGCACTACGCCACAGGAACAAAGCGGTAGTGGAGCGCCAATAAAAGCGGCTTTTATAGTACTGCTCCATTGTTGGTTACCCAAATGCTTAACTAGCAAATTGTTAGGCACTAGTGCTTTTATGAGACTGGCGACAGTAAAACCAAAAATAAGCCACGGCGAAGACATAATGAATATATCGGCAAACGCTTTAACAAGATTTATCAATTGTAGTTGATCGACTATATTCATTTTTTTCCTAATCAGTGATCGACTTACTGGGGTCGTCTAGAGTCTGTAAAATTGAACAGTGGTTTGCTGATTTTGGCCCGCCACAACAAGCTTGATGGAGTTTTTTCAATGCCGCTAGAAACCTTTCCAGCTCTACAATACGTAGCTCAATATCAGAAATTTTGCTTGCTGTGATTTCTTTAACATCGCGACAGGATTTTTTACTTTTATTAAGTTGAATAGCAAGTAATGATTTTATTTCGCTGAGAGAAAAACCAACGGCCTTGGCCCGCAAGATAAACTGCACTCGACATTTGTCACCCTGATTAAAGAGCCGAAAACCACCAGCTGAACGGTGGGAACTAGACAGTAAGCCTTGCTTCTCATAATACCTTAGCGTATCTGCACTTACGTTGAGCTGAGAAGCGAGTTCGCCGATTCTAAATGTTGAACCCATTTTTCACCCTCATTATCTGTAGTATCTCTACTATAAACCTTGAAGTGCACTCCAAAGTCAACTGTTTTCTTTCCTCAACTATAAAGAGGCTAAAAAAACACCAAAAAAGATATGAACTACAACAATGAAAACCACCCAAAAGGATGACTAAGATACGTTACAGGCATATGGCAAACCGCTCAATAGAACACCGATTAACGAACAATATGTTAACAATGCATTGAACAGTTACACCGCGCTAGCAGCATATACTGCGCGCATAAAAAAGCCTCGCGTAAAGCGAGGCTAGGATAAGGCATTCGATGTGTTCTGAGTTTACTTTTGTGGATTATCGGCGCCAGTTAACCACAGTCACCGTCATTATCTATATCAACGCAGAAAAAGCGAAAATGTCCAGCGGCCTGGCCCAGTATCTTGTCATGTTCATTGACCAGATAAGATTGAATGTTCATTCTACAAGCCACATCTTCTTCCGCTATACCCAACGCTGCAGCGCAGGCGGTAACATCGCAATCTTCAGTTGGGATAAAACTATCTACTGCATACAGCGCACCAGATGATACGATGGGACACGCAGGATCACTGGCTGGACCTACTTGCGTTGCCGATGTATCAACATGAGCAAATTCATAGGTGTACTTAACCGTAGCCGAGCTGGCTGATAAGCTGGAACTAATCGCACTATTACTGCTGTCATTAATAATGTCGGTCAGCATATCAGCTGGCGAAGTCCATTGGTATAATGGTCGCGTTGTATCAACCACGGTAGGGCTAGCGCTATTATCTGCACCTGCAACAAATGCACCGTCAACAAAAACTGTACTAGACGCCTCCGGAATACGAGGATGGTTGCGAACCACGTTACCAACTACTGGTGAACCCGTAGTAAAATTGACCGTGATGGTATAAGTAACCTCTGTACCCAGTGCTACACAAACGCCATTGGTGTTACTTTTATAGCTGTTGCCTTCTTGCGTTAAGGTTATGGTACCGTCACCATCCAGCGCCGTGCTATCAGAGGATGAAATTGTTACCGAATCTACTTCACGCGTTCCTCTATAGACTTGAATATCCGCATAGAAATGGCCTTCACCATCACCTTCATTACAACCGAACCCACTATTGTGATAAATCTGCGAATTGGCGATAGCAATCTGGCGTAGGCTCTGGTCACCCAGCAGATCAGCCATAAATCCAAACAGGTCAAGTCTGCTGTCGATGCTACAGTTTTGCGAAGCTAAGGTTTGAATAAAGGCAGCAACCTGATCGGCTGTTAGTTCTGTTGTGGCAGAGAAGGTATCCGCCTCTAAATCACGTTTCGTCAACATCACCACCTGATCTTCGTCTGAGATATCCTCAGACTCTGATGCCGATGCTTCTAAATTATCTTCAACTGAGGACAGCATCGCTTGATAGTTGCTAACTACCGTTGCCAAATCTAGTTGCGTACCGCCACCATTGGTGTCTATATTCGCATTGTATGCTGTGATAATCGCACTCGGCGTCAATGTACGTACTTCATCACCATTAAAATAGTAATCACCCAATGCGTCGGCTAGAGCCTGAGGCATATATTCACCTTCCGCTTGACCACAACTTTCCCGCGTTACCCGGCTGATAAACCCGGCGGCTTGCTCGGTATCACCTGTCTCTCCGGCCGTCAATGCCAGATATTCCGCCTCAAAGCTGGCTGCCTTAAACATCTTTTCAGCATTGCCGCCACCCGCAGAAACACCGTTTGCCAACGCTAATACATTGTCTTGCGCATTCACACCCACGGCGGATGGAATTTCGATAGCACCTTCGTCAACCAAAGTAGCAGCGTCGTCGATAACTAACTCTCTGATCGATTCGATAGTACTGGCCATTGCTAAGGGAGGATCATTCACACCAGGTACATTAACCACATCACTGATAATCTTAGCTGCCACATCCGTTTCCGGTGATACGTTAACAGTCGCATCTTCCCTTGGTGCCGCTGGAGAACGTAATTGTAAATCACCTTTGGTAATCCTGACTTCATAGTAAAAATCCGTATCTGCACCACTTCCCGCTGGCGCCAACTCAATATCAGGAATAGTAAAATTACCGTCACTATCAGTCGTAACCGTGCCAATATCAACAGTCTCATCGGCGGTGTCACTATCGCCGAAGACTTTGTGCAATGTCACAGTCGCACCACTTAACGCAGTATTGTCAGCCGCACCAGTATCCGCCGCTGCCCAAACAAATTGGAAAGGGTTGAGATCAGCAAATAAATCAGTGACTCTTTCAAACAGAGTTGCTACCTGGCTAGCGTCATCAGGGTTGGCAACTGCTTGGCCAGAGATAGTTAATGAAGTAGGTGTTTCCTCGCCGTTATCTTGTCCGCTATTATCGTCAGGCGATGTGTCATCAACTGGGGTTTCCGTATCGTTACCCCCATCAACCTGCTCTGTATTCATGTCATCATCGTCATCATCATCACTACTGCTACAGCCCAACGTAGTCACTAACGCTATTAAACCAATGGCAATCAATCGTCGCCAAGTAAGATATTTGTTGTCTTCCATATTCATCGATCATATCCACTTATTCATTAAAAGAACCTTGCTATTTAACTGTAGATCATGTCTTTATGGGCTAGCAAAGAACTACCATAACCATTTGATCTGAGTTGTTTAACGTATTATTGGTTAGCCTGATATGAGGTTTCATACTACTGAATATTTTGAACGCTAGATGATCTACCATAGCAAAATCTATAGTGTAAGGTCTTCAGTAGGTACGTAGAGCAATAATAGATATAAAAAGCAATGAAAAAGATTAAAATACAATCATTTTATAATGGGTAAGTATGAGAACAAAAAACAGTCGGCAAAGGAAACCTTAGAGCATCCACAAAAGAACTACTTAGCAAGCAATTTTGCAACGCGGCTTAATTGAACTGTTATTTGCTGAGATATTATTTACTGAAATGCTACTTTGTCAGTTAACGCTGGACCGCTTCATTATGAAACCAAGTTAGTTTTTCTTGAAGCAACACGACTTCTCCGACAATAATAATCGTCGGCGCCCGTACTTCACTTGTCGCTACCAACTCAGCCATTGTACTCAGCGTCGCAACCAGTACGCGCTGTTGTGGCATAGTACCTTGCTGTACTAATGCTATAGGGGTTTCTTTACTTCGGCCATGGTCAATAAGCTGCTGACAGATAATGTCTATTCCGGCTAATCCCATATAAAAAACCAGGGTCTGATTTGTTTGTACCAGTTCTTGCCAGGGCAAATCAGTAGTGCCATTCTTCAAATGTCCTGTGACAAACCGCACCGATTGAGCATAGTCACGATGAGTTAAGGGAATACCCGCGTAGCTAGCACAGCCAGAAGCAGCAGTAATACCAGGCACGACTTGAAAAGGTACGTTGTTTTCTGCCAACTCTTCAATTTCTTCGCCGCCACGGCCAAAAATAAATGGGTCGCCGCCTTTCAGCCGCAAAACTCGACGACCGTCCTTTGCTAGTTTAACAAGTAACTGGTTAATGTCTTGCTGAGGTACAGCATGATCAGAGCGCGCCTTGCCCACATATATCTTCTCTGCATCACGCCGCGTTAGTTCAAGGATGGGTGCAGACACCAGGCGATCGTATAACACTACATCTGCTTGCTGCATCAATCGCAATGCCCTAAATGTCAACAAATCGGGGTCACCGGGGCCGGCACCAACTAGATAAACCTCACCTATATCTGTTCCATCTACCCCATCGACCATGCGTTGTAATGTACTTTCTGCCAAGCTATCTTGACCACTAAAAACCAGTTCTGCGACCGGACCAACCAGTATTTTTTCCCAAAAGTCACGTCGTTGATTAATCGATTCAAATTTCTGCTTTACGCGATAACGAAACTTTCCCACTAGCTCTGCTAACCTACCATAAGCGGAGGGTATCATTGGCTCAATTTTGGAGCGCAAAATACGGGTAAGCACCGGTGAGGCACCACCGCTAGAAATAGCAATCATAATGGGAGAACGATCGACTATAGCAGGCATAATAAAAGAACAAAGCTGGGGATTATCAACAACATTAACCGGAATATGCTGCGCCTTAGCATCGAGAGATACTTGCTTATTTACCTGATCATCGTCGGTAGCAGCAATAACCAGTACCATATGTTGTAATTTTTCCGCGCTATACTGTTCAGCTAAATAGGTAACGTTAGCCTTAGCCGTTAACGCTCGCATGTTGTCACAAATAACGGGGGCTACAACTGTAATGGTAGCGCCCGCATTAAACAGTAGCCCGGCTTTTCGGCACGCAATTTCGCCGCCACCAACGACCAGGCATGGTTGATTTTTTATGTCATAAAAAAGCGGTAAATAATCCACTGTAATACCTAGTTATCAACTGTCTTTATATTCGACTTCATATTAGATTTTTTTCGCCAAGTTTTCATTTACCCATATCTAAATTGCCAGAATCCAAATTCGAATATTCAAATTAGAGTACCGTAAATTTAACAAAGTACCAATCATTCAACATTGTATAAGTTCTGCCCCTTTCATGTAAGGCTGCAGTGCCTCAGGCACCAGGACGCTACCATCGGCTTGTTGGTAATTTTCCAACACAGCGACTAGCGTGCGCCCAATTGCCAGACCCGAGCCATTTAATGTATGCAGTAACTCAACCTTACCCGTAGCGGGATTGCGCCAGCGCGCACGCATGCGCCGGGCCTGAAAATCGGTAAAAACACTGCACGAAGAGATCTCGCGAAACTTTTGCTGACCAGGTAGCCACACTTCAATATCATAGGTCTTAGCGGAAGAAAAACCAAGATCGCCGCCACAGAGTATAACGGTGCGATAAGGTAAATTAAGCTTTTGCAAAATTGCTTCTGCATGTTGGGTTAAATCTTCTAGTGCTTGCAATGAGTCTTCCGATGATACGAATTGAACTAATTCAACTTTTTCAAATTGATGTTGACGAATCATGCCACGGGTATCACGTCCGTAACTACCAGCTTCACTACGAAAACAGGGCGAGTGGCACACGTATTTAATGGGTAGCTTTGTCAAACCTGCACTATTATCTACACCAATAATCTCGTCCCGTGCTACGTTAGTGACAGGCACTTCTGCAGTAGGGATAAGATAATAGTTTTGTTCGCCGTCTAGCTTAAAAAGATCGTCTTCAAACTTAGGCAACTGGCCGGTACCCAGTAACGAATCGCAGTTAACAATATAAGGAATATTAATTTCTTCATAACCGTGCTCTTGCACGTGTATATCAAGCATAAACTGAACCAATGCGCGATGCAGCTGCGCGATTGCACCGCGCATCACAACAAAGCGTGAGCCGGTAATTTTAGCGCCAGTCTCAAAATCCAATTTGCTATTTCTTTCTCCCAATTGGACATGATCTTTCGGTTCAAAATCAAACTCTCTCGGTTCACCCCAACGTCGCACCTCAAGATTATCAGACTCGTCTGTACCCTCAGGCACGACGTCAAGCGGAATATTCGGAATACCCATAAGCAGTGCTTCGAATTCACTTTGCGCTTGTTTGAGTTCGATATTATTTTGTGCGATTTGCTTTTTCAGTTCTTCTCCCGTACGCTTAAATTCAGTGATATCTTCACCACTAGCTACCGCTTTAGAAATTGCTTTGGCGTTGAGGTTTCTCTCTCTTTCAAGCTCTTCTGTTGCCCCCTGGTATTGTCGGCGCGCTTGTTCAATACGCTTGATAGCGTCGACATCAACGGTGTAGCGCTTTTTTAACAACAGCTCTGCAACTTTCTCCGGCTGTGATCGTACCATTTTGGGATCTAACATGATTCTATCAACCTCATTGACTATACTATCTACATCAGAGAGACCATTACATCAGAGCGCACGCACCAACGTTATTGATAACCACACTGATAATACACATATTGCTAGGCTTGCTGCACTATAGCCTATCGCTATCGGTAGCTCATGCAGTTCTATCAACTTAACCACTTCTATTGAAAAGGTAGAGAAAGTGGTCAGTGCACCTAAAAAACCAACGATGAATAGACTACGGTAGTGTTCCGGCAGGCTGTGTCTTTCAACCAGCCAAACATACAAAGCGCCCATCAGAAAACATCCTATTACATTAGCAGCAAAGGTAGCCCAAGGCCATTTACTATCGACTTGAGTACTGACCCACAAGGCAATACCATAGCGCCCCATAGCACCTAACGCACCACCTATTGCGACTGCTAACCAATTAAGCATCAACTACCTTTTATAAACTTTTTATAAATTAACCGAGATAGATGGTTAAGGAACCTCTGAATAGCGCTTGTTGTCGCTCGTTGCGTCTAATTCTCGTAAATGATTTAATTTTTCACGTATTTTTGCTTCTAAGCCCCTAGCTACGGGGAAATAGTATTGGCTACCAGCAAGTTCTTCTGGAAAATAACTTTCCCCAGCCGCAAAACCGTCGGTTTCATCGTGCGCATAGCGGTACTCGTCGCCATAGGATAATTCTTTCATCAGTGCAGTTGGCGCATTGCGTAAATGTAACGGCACCTCATAGCTTGGATTTTGCTTAACATCTTTTAGGGCATTTTTATAGGCACTATAAACAGCATTACTTTTTGCCGCGCAAGCTAAATAGGTTACCGCTTGAGCAATTGCCAATTCTCCTTCAGGACTGCCTAAACGTTCCTGTACTTGCCAAGCGTCGAGGGCAATATTGAGTCCGCGAGGATCAGCGTTACCAATGTCTTCACTAGCCATTCGAACGACACGACGAGCAATATAGAGTGGATCACATCCGCCATCCAACATCCTAACTAACCAATATAATGCCGCGTCGGGTGAAGAACCTCTAACCGCTTTGTGCAACGCCGAAATTTGCTCGTAAAAAATATCTCCACCCTTGTCAAACCGCTTCACGTCCCCGACGAGCACTTCCTCCAAGACGGTTTTAGTAATACGCAAGCCGTCAGCAGAAGGCTCAGCCAAATCACTTGCTATTTCAAGCAACGTCAGTGCCCGTCTGGCATCACCGTCAGCGGCATGAGCAATCAACTGGCGCGCGTCCTCATCAATCAAAAAGAGTTTATCCGGCTTGGCAAGCTTTGCCAAGCCGCGTTCGATTAACGATTCAATCTGCGATTGGGTAAGGTTACGCAGTACATATACGCGTGCCCGCGACAGCAGCGCATTATTTAACTCAAAGGAAGGGTTTTCAGTGGTGGCACCGATAAAAATAATGGTACCGTCCTCCACATGAGGTAAAAAAGCATCTTGCTGGGCCTTATTAAAACGATGTACTTCGTCGACAAAAAGAATAGTGTTACGGCCACTTACGCGTTGTTGTTGAGCGGTTTCCACCGCTGCTCGAATATCTTTAACACCTGACAACACCGCCGACAAGGTAAGAAAATGGGCCTCGGTATAATGTGCAATTAACCGAGCCAAGGTGGTTTTGCCCACACCAGGGGGGCCCCACAAAACCATAGAATGCAACTGACCAGCCTCAATTGCTTTACGTAACGGTTTGCCTGCCCCTAGCAGATGTTCTTGTCCTACATATTCCTCAAGTGACGTTGGCCGCAGCGCGGCCGCAAGCGGCTGCACCATCGGGCTAAGTGCAGAGAACAGATCATTATTCGTCGACAATGAGGTCCACCCCTGGTGGCGGTATAAATATAAAGCTATCATCAGCTAACGCTGGGTTAATTTCCAAAGCGGAAAATGAGAGTACCGTACGCTGACCGAGGCTATCCATTATTTCCATTGAACTAATCATAT